>DATIRG010000143.1:0-3126 GCA_035470005.1 Lutibacter sp.
TGGACCATGCCGCTACGGAGGTAGCCAGATATTTCGATAAAAATGTAAATAAAGTCATTGCAACACTTGGGTGGGAACAGGAGTACTTTTTGGTGGACAGTGCACTGGCGTCTTCCAGACCAGACTTAATGATGGCTGGCAGATTATTACTGGGGCACGAAGCTGCAAAAGGTCAACAACTCGAGGATCACTATTTCGGATCAATTCCCGACCGTGCGCTGGCATATATGCGTGAATTGGAAATAGAAAGTATAAAGCTTGGTATTCCGGTAAAAACAAGACACAATGAAGTAGCACCAAATCAGTTTGAATTGGCACCTATTTATGAAGAATGTAACTTGGCGGTTGACCATAACTCCTTATTAATGGATGTGATGGGAAAAGTGGCTTCTCGTCACCAACTTAAAGTTTTGCTTCATGAAAAACCTTTTGCCGGCGTTAATGGTTCCGGAAAACACAATAACTGGTCGCTTGCAACCGATACCGGCATTAATTTATTGGGTCCCGGAAAAACGCCGATGAGCAATCTTCAGTTTTTAACGTTTTTTATCAATACCATAAAAGCGGTTTATGACAATGAAGAATTGATAAGAGCTGCAGTGGCTTCTGCAAATAATGACCACAGACTTGGGGCTAATGAGGCACCTCCTGCAATTATTTCCGTATTTATTGGGGAACAATTGACAAAAGTATTGGAAGAATTGGAAGGTGTAACCAATGGAAAACTTTCTCCTGAAGAAAAAACCGACCTTAAATTGAATGTGGTTGGTAAAATTCCGGATGTTTTATTGGACAATACCGACAGAAACAGAACTTCTCCATTTGCGTTTACCGGTAATAAATTTGAGTTTAGAGCAGTTGGTTCTTTTGCAAACTGCGCAAATCCAATGACGGTTTTAAATACTTGTGTAGCTAAACAATTAAAAGATTTTAAGGTTGAAGTAGATGCACTGATTGAAAGTCAGGATTTAAAGAAAGATGAAGCTATTTTTAATGTGTTGAGAGAATATATTAAAGCAACAAAAAATGTTTTGTTTGAAGGAAATGGTTACGGTGACGCTTGGGAAATTGAAGCCAAAAGAAGAGGATTAAGCAACAATAAAACAACTCCCGAAGCATTAAAAGCCAGGGTTTCTAAAAAATCTATCGCTTTATTTGAAGAAATGAACGTGATGAGTAAAGTGGAAACTGAAGCCCGTTACGAAATTGAAGTTGAGGAATACACCAAACGTATTCAGATCGAATCTCGTGTTTTAGGCGATATTGCCGGAAATCACGTGGTACCAACTGCCGTTAAATACCAAAATTTACTGATAGAAAATGTGAAAGGGCTTAAAGAAATATTCGGTAAAGATTTTGAGAAATATGCAGGTGAGCAAATTAAATTGATCAAAGGAATATCAGAACATATTGAAATTATCCATTTAAAAGTTGATGAAATGATCAGTGCCCGTAAAAAGGCCAATGTCATTACTGATTTGGAAGAAATGGCTTCCGAATATTGTACAAAAGTGAAACCGTTTTTTGATGAAATCAGGTATCATTGCGATAAACTTGAATTAATGGTTGATGATGAACTATGGCCGCTAACTAAATATAGAGAATTGTTATTTACGCGATAACACTAAAAAATCCCGCAATTTGCGGGATTTTTTTGTTTAAAACAGCTTCCTTAAAAATCGGCTGCTTTAAATTGATTACGTCAGCAAAAACACTTTAGGTTTAAAAAAGAAAAATTACTTTTGCATTACAACATAATTAGCAACAATGAGTTCAGAAAATAGTAAAAGATACAGCTTAAGAGGTGTTTCGGCTTCAAAAGAAGATGTGCACAATGCCATTAAAAATGTGGATAAAGGTTTGTTTCCGAAGGCGTTTTGTAAAATTGTGCCCGATTATTTAACAAATGATGAGGATTATTGTCTGATTATGCACGCAGATGGTGCAGGAACAAAATCGTCTTTGGCCTATACTTATTGGAAAGAAACCGGCGATATTTCGGTATGGAAAGGCATTGCACAAGATGCGTTAATTATGAATATTGACGATTTAATTTGTGTTGGCGCCACTACAAATATTATGTTGTCTTCAACAATTGGGCGAAACAAAAATGTAATTCCGGGTGAAGTGATTTCGGCCATCATTAACGGAACCGAAGAATTATTGAAAGATTTAAAATCATTTGGCGTTGAAATTCATTCCACAGGCGGCGAAACTGCAGATGTTGGCGATTTGGTAAGAACCATTATTGTGGATTCTACCGTTGCTACACGAATGAAAAGAGCCGATGTTATTGACAATGCAAACATAAAACCTGGCGATGTGATTGTTGGTTTGGCTTCATACGGTCAAGCATCTTACGAAACAGCATACAACGGCGGAATGGGTTCTAACGGGTTGACATCTGCCCGACATGATGTTTTTCATAAGTATTTGGCAGAAAAATATCCTGAAAGTTATAATGCTGCAGTTCCTGATGAATTGGTTTATTCAGGAAACATGAAATTAACAGATGCTGTTGAAAATTCACCAATAAATGCCGGTAAATTGGTGCTTTCGCCAACCAGAACTTACGCACCGATCATTAAAAAAATATTGGACGAATACACTTCTGAAGAAATTCACGGAATGGTGCATTGCAGTGGCGGTGCACAAACGAAGATTCTTCATTTTATCGACAATTTACACATTGTAAAAGACAATCTGTTTCCTGTTCCGCCTTTGTTTAAATTAATTCAGGAGCAAAGCAAAACCGATTGGAAAGAAATGTACCAGGTGTTTAACTGCGGTCACCGAATGGAATTGTATGTTTCTCCTGAAATCGCCCAAAATATTATCGCTATTTCTAAAAGTTTCCATGTTGATGCGCAAATTGTGGGCAGGGTAGAAGCTTCTGAAACCAAAAAACTGACCATAAAAAGTGAATTTGGGGTTTTTGAGTATTAAATTTTTACTCATTTTTAACTTAGATTTGTTTAAATATCTTGCATAATAGATTTTGAAATTATTCATTACCAATTCAATTTGCGTTAGGGACTGAAGCGGAAATACTTTTTAACGGTTTTTTGCCGATAAAAAGATTGGAGCGGAATGCCCGACCGCTTTTTCAGCGGGAACGCCCAAGAT
>DATIRG010000144.1:0-2530 GCA_035470005.1 Lutibacter sp.
AACAGTTTCATCATTTGGCAAATTAATTGCGATTGTTTTGCTGCCCGCATTGCAATCGCCGGCATAATAAACAATATCATAGGCATTTAAATCGGAATCAGTTCCGGGAATTTCACTCTTGTAAGTTTCTGAAACTGGAAGTCCAATTTGCAATTCCGGTAAAAAACTGGCAAAACGCGCTAATTTTTCACTCCAAACCTGATCTTTTATAAGCACATAAGCTTCGTGAGCCGCTTTATTTCCATAAAGATTGTCTTCATAAGTTTCAATCGGACCAATCACAATGTCGATTGTATTGGTTTTCATATTCATCCAGGCCAAATCGCTGGCTTGGTATTTATCATCTAAAAATGCTTGTGCACGCAATTCCAAATAATTTTTAAGTCCTTCATCATCGGCTAACTTTGAAGCTTCCAAAAGTAAACTGGCCACTTCTCTCACTTCATTTTTAAACTGAATATGATAAGGAATTGTATACAAATTTCCATCGTTATTTCTTCTGATAAAAGTGTACAAACTCAATTTGGATTCATCAATAAAGGCATCAAATTCTAACTTTGTCATATCGCTCGGATAAAAATTTGCACCAGCCGGTTTATTTCAAACGCCATCAACAAAAGGTTTGTTTCCATCGAGCCGGTCCCACGGACCGTAATTTATTTCAATAAATTTTTTGGTGTCTTCATTTGAAATACTGTCCAAAAGCTGTTTTTTGTCACCATAGGCTTCATACCAAAACAATTTATTCATTATCGATGCTGCTTTAATCAGAATCGGCAACATTTTACGTTCATTTTCGTTTAAAACATTCAGGTTTGATGTTAACTTGAAAGTTGTGTATTTACTCAATTTCTTTTGCATATCGGTCCAGTTTTGTTCTACGGTAACTTGTTTAATGGGTTTGCGTGCGATGTTGTTTTCCTTACAAGAAAATAACACGATTGCAACAAGTATGATGCTAATTTTTTTCATCTTGCTGGGGTAAATTAATGTCATCCAATATTTTCTGAATGCTGTTTTCATCGGTATTGTAATTGATGTCGAAAACCGGTTTATCAGGAAGCTGTTCAATCATAACCGTTGATGAAGGGAATGCAAAACCAACGCCCAGGCTATTGGCCAATTTTAAAATCTTCATATGTAATTTATGTTTGGAAGATTGCTCATTGGCCCAATCCAAATTCACAAAATAAACATTTAAAAGTATCGATAACGATGAATCGGCAAAACCGGCAAATTCAACATTATATTCTTCTGTTCTGGTTGCAGGATCCAATTCAATTATTCTTCTGATGCCTTGTACAAAAGCCTCAATAAGTTCGGGAGGCGTATCATAACGAATACCCAAATTTGTAGTGTATCTGCGAAAAGAACGCAAACCTTTATTGTTCACCACCATTTCCGAAAGTTGACTGTTGGGAATCTGAAAAATTGTGGTATCGGCCGCCCTCACGGTTGTTGATCTAAAACCAACCGTTTCAACAGTGCCAATTACGGTTCCGGCTTCAATCCAATCACCAATGTGAAATGGCTTGTCCACAAAAATCATAATAGTTCCTATAAAGTTTTTCACGGTGTCCTGTGAAGCCAGAGCAATCGCAATACCACCAATAGAAGCACCTGCAATAACGGTAACCGGATCTACGCCAAAAAGTGTCAATAATTTAAGCAGTCCGCCAAATACGACGATTCCCATTAAGAAATTTCTTAACACTGGCACCAGTTGATCATCCAATTTGGAATCGGTAGATTCAGCGTATTTGGAATAAATGCTCATAATTACCAATACCAGTTTCATAAAAACATAAATCCAAAACACAACCACCATAATGTTTATGGCCAGCAATAAAAAATTGTTGACATCAATTTGAAGTACCAATGATGGCAATCTGTTTTTGATAAATGCCATTAAAATCAATAAAACAACCGGACGTGTTAATTTTTTTAAAGAAGTTTTAATCTCTTCATTTGATATGTTTATGATTAAATGCTGTGATTTATTTAATATCAGAAAAACAATTTTTCGAAGTACATAAAACAATCCAAGAGAAATTGTTATTAAAATAAGCAAGCCAAAGTACTGCCAAAGTTCAACATTAAAGAGTTTTCGGTGTCCTACTTCAGGGATCATTTCCTGCAATTTTTCAGAATACCAAGGATACATCAAATCATAAATTTCCAAAACTTTACCCGAAGTTTCTTTGGAATAATACCAATTGTCTTCAATTTTTTCCAAATATATTTCAGGCATTTTGTTTGGAAATAAAAGGTATTGATTTCCGCTTTTGGTAATTGTGGTATCTGAATATATACTATCGGTTGGCACTTTGCTAAAATCGACTTTAAGTCCTTTAGCATCCATGATTGTCTTTAGTTTGATTGCAATTTCCTGTGCTTGGATGCCATCATAACCATAAATTGTAGCGGCAGATTTTTGGGGCACATACGAATTGGAATTTAAAAAATATAAGTGGGTATAAATTGTTGCATTTGGATTGCTTAAATCGACTTTAACTTTATTTTGGGCAAT
>DATIRG010000145.1:0-1613 GCA_035470005.1 Lutibacter sp.
ATTGCCATTTGATGTACTATTGATATCATTCCCTCTCATTATATATTTTGTGGTAATGTTTTTATTCTCATTCTTTATGAGCAGAAGAGCAGGTGCGACTTATGGGCAGACAACCACCCTTTCGTTTACTGCAGCCAGCAATAACTTCGAACTCGCAATTGCAGTTGCCATCGCTGTGTTTGGAATAAATTCGGGTGAGGCATTTGCAGCAGTTATCGGGCCGTTGGTAGAAGTACCGATTATGATAGGACTTGTAAATGTAGCCCTTTATTTTAAAACAAAACTCTCGTGGGCAAAGACTTAAAATAGTAAGTTCATGATTTCTGAAGAGGTCATCTGCGACCAGCAAAAATCCATGTGCCCAGAAAAATACCGGCCAGTCTGACTGTTGAAATCCGAATACCAGAGCCCGTAAAATAATTTGAAAATTTGAAAATGTGTTAATTTGAAAATGACAAATAATATTATTATTTTTATAATTAATATATAAGAAATCAACTTAATGGTTCACTGAAAATATTACTACATTTCATATAACATGTTTACAGATATTTATAGATATATTTTACATTATTGATAACTGTATTTTATACCAGGGAGGTGTATTATGTCTTTGGTGATTGTTGATGAATGTATTTCATGTGGCCTGTGTATCGAAGAGTGCCCCTATGGTGCAATTTCAGAAGGCGATCCGATTTATGTTATTAATCCTGATCTGTGTACTGAATGTGAAGGTTCTCATAGTGAACCACAATGTGTCAAAGTCTGTCCGATGGATGGTATAATACCTGATCCTGATCATCATGAAAGTCATGATGACCTGCTTGTAAAAGATAAACGTATCCTTGGCTACAGGGATCCATTTTCATGAACAAATAATAAAAACATCAGTATCTCCGGTTTTTGCACAGTATCTCTGACCTTTGTTTTTTATTATGTTGTTGCTATTTGTCTTTTATTTTCCCTGTTACAGTATTCAATACTGCTTTCATTTTCTCAATAGCATCATTAATGGCTTTCGTTTTTGTGCTGCTTTTGCCTGTAACTATAATGGGCTGTAAACCCTCAACCCTTGCTTCAATCTTGCATTGTTTATCGTCTGTACTTGCTCTTTGACCATTCTGGTCTGAAAGGTGTACTTCAATGCGGGTAATTTTGTCGGCAAAGCGTTTTAACTTACTGTTAATTTTTTCAGATACAAGCGTTTCAAGTTGTTCTGTACCCTGAATGTTTTTGTCGGTGTTAAACTGAATTTTCATTTTTTTATAAGTTACCATTAGATTTCTATTTCCAGTGTTTTCTGTTTACAATTTACACATTTTGCGCAACAAATACAATTAGTAATGCCAGCAGGAGAATGTATTTAAACACCTCCAAAACCGGGAATCGATGAGCACCTGGTTGCCATTCAAAATTTTGCTTAACTTTAAATGAACTTTTCAGCTGAAGAAAGGGTTATCTAAATGAGGCATCCTCAACCCCGGTACAGTCAAAAATGAGCCGATGCCTGAAGTGAAAAAAACAAGATTTTCGCTGAGTGAACATATAAGATATTAAATTAATACTAACTTAAAAAATCAAAATACCATGAAAACAATAAAACTTGTTTCAGT
>DATIRG010000146.1:0-2993 GCA_035470005.1 Lutibacter sp.
AATTGACAAAGCACCATCAATATTTTTTTGAGACAAGCGTGCCATTCTGTGAAATATTCCATTTGAAATACCGGACATATGTTTTATCAGCGCTAAAGAAAAATCACCGTTTGTTTTAACAAACTTTTCAAAAACTTCCTTGTCTATAAAACTTATTTTAGAATCTTCCAAAGCAGTTGCCGTAAAATCAAATTTATTAAAAGCAAAACAACAAATAATCCCAATAAAACAATGTGGTTGAATTATTCCTATGGTAAATAATTTATTGTCATTTATCATTTCTAATTTCACCAAACCTTTTGTGATGAAAAGTACGTTACTAACTAAAACGCCTCTTTTTACAATAGTTTCGCCAGCAGAAAATTCTATATCGGTTTTATTTTTTACCAATTCAGCTTTTTCATCGTCTGTTAAAATATTTAAACACTCGCCGGCATTTAAAAAATCATAATCAAAATGGGTTGTCTGTTGTAAAAAATCTGGCATCGTATTAAACTAAAAAATACTTCATTATTTATAATGCAAAATTACATTATAATTGAATAATAATTCACTGAAAAAGCATAAAATACAGTTACCACAATTTATAAAGTAAAATTTATACTTATGATATCTTTGTGGTATAAAAATTTAGGAATTTAATACAAATATAAATATGAAAAATTTAATAACATTTTCAATGATAATATTACCCGCAATTTTATTTATTGATATTATAATTATGATAATTATGGGTTATATAACATCTAGTATGGGCTTTACGAATTACATTTATGAGTGTACTTATTGTTTTATTGCTAAATCGGTATTTTTAATTTCAGTGACAGGTTACTTGTTTGTCTTAGTACATTTATATTCAAGTGCAAGAAATAATACCTTATCAGTAAAATAAATTTAATATCATTCTTTAGAATGAAGAATTACATTTATAAAGATATATAATATTAGGGAAAGTGTTATAATATGCTTAATGAAATAAAGATAATTTACATCAATTCAATATTAAAATTAATCAGGGAATTTAGTCTAACATATAAAATTATAGGTCATGAAAAATTTAGTTTTAGAATCAGCTATTTTAGCACCAATAATACTTTTTGTTACGGTGACTGTTGTTGAATATTTTATTATAATTATTAGTATTTATTCTCAACTATTTTAGTTTACACTTGAAATTCAAGTTTGTAAATAAACGTAATTAGAGTCTGTTTTAATTAGGTACCAGTAATTTTTTTACTTATTCAGGTTAAACTCAATGCATTTAACCAAAAGGTAAATTTGAAATAAATTATTGAGGTATTATTGATTTTTTCATTCCTGAAAAAATCTTCCATTAAATTTATCTTGTCTTTGAAAAAAGTTTCACATTGTGTAACAATGTGTTATTTTTGACGTCTATTTATGGAAGTATATTTAAGACGGTTTGATCTGTGTCTTAAATATTTTAACTAAAAAGGACCCCATTTATTAGATTATAATGAAAAAACACCTATTCATACTTGGATTATTTATTTTTACAATTTCCCATTCCCAAGAAAATATTAAATCGGTTAATGCTTTAAGAATTACCAAAACCCCATCAATTGACGGTGTGTTAGATGAAGATTTTTGGAAAGATGCCGAACCTGCACAAAATTTTCAAATGTTTAAACCCGGAGATGGCGGTGAAGAAAGGCAGAATATGAAAACTGTGGTGAAAATTGCCTATGATGATGAAGCCATTTATTTTGGGGCAACGATGTACGACAGCAACCCAAAAGCGATTCCTATGCAGTTTGGCGGCAGGGATCAATTTGGACAAGTCGATTTTTTCCTGATCAGCATCAACCCTAATAACGACGGGCAAAATGATACCGAATTTGTGATAATGAGCACCGGCGCCCAAGGCGATGCCAAAATTACTTCACAAGGAGAGGATTTTAGCTGGAATGCCGTTTGGGAAAGCAACGTTAAAATTAACAAAGACAGTTGGGTTGCAGAAATTAAAATCCCTTATTCGGCCTTGCGGTTCAGCAATTCAACCGAACAAACTTGGGGTGTTAATTTTCACAGAAATATAAACCGGCTTAATGAACAGTACAGTTGGAATTATATCGATAAGAAAGTTGGATTATTTACACAATATTCCGGGACAATCAAAGGCATAAAAAATATAGAACCTCCTACCCGACTCAGTTTTTCTCCTTATGCTTTTGCCGCAGTTAATTCTTATGACGGAAATTCGGAAACCGATTACAGCATTGGAATGGATTTAAAATACGGCATTAACGAAAGTTTTACGTTGGATGCCACATTGATTCCGGATTTCGGGCAAACGGCTTTTGACGACCAAGTGTTAAATTTAGGTCCGTTTGAACAGCAATATTCAGAAAAGCGCGCTTTTTTTACTGAAGGCACAGAACTTTTTAACAAAGGAAATTTGTTTTATTCCCGTAGAATTGGAAATACGCCGATTGGTTACGGATTGGCTGAAAACAACTTACAAGAAAATGAAGAAATCATTAACAATCCGACCAAAGTTACTATGATCAATGCCTTAAAAATTTCGGGGCGGACAAAAAACGGATTGGGCATCGGATTTTTCAATGCCGTTACCGAAAAAACATCCGCAGAAATAAAAAATATCAACACCCAAGAAACTCGGAAAATTGTCACAGAACCGCTTGCCAACTACAACGTACTTGTTTTAGACCAGCAATTCAACAAAAACTCCTCCGTAAGTTTTGTAAACACCAATGTTACTCGAAACGGCAGTTTTAGAGATGCCAATGTTTCGGCATTTCTATTTAGCGTTGCTGATAAAGGGAACAGGTTTAAAACTTCGGGAGATATTAAAATAAGCAACATTCGGGAAAACGGCGAAATCAAATCGGGGTATTCCGGTTATTTGGAAGTTGGTAAAATTTTCGGCAATTACCAATATGAACTTGGCCACAAAAGAAGCGATAAAAAATACGACATCAAAGATCTTGGCTATCAAAGCAAAAATAATT
>DATIRG010000147.1:0-8537 GCA_035470005.1 Lutibacter sp.
TTACATACAAAACTAGGTTATAAAGTAAATGAAACCAATCATAAAGAAAGCGGACGCGGCTTTATTTCAAAAGGATTTTTGGATAAGGCAAAAGAAATAGCGAATTTTAACGTAAACTTTTTTAATGAATTAATTACTAAAGAAACGCCTTTGGTGGGTATTGAACCATCGGCTATTTTAACTTTTAGGGATGAATATTTAAGATTGGCCGATGACAAAGCGGCTGCAAAAAATATTTCGGAAAACACCTTCACTATCGAAGAATTTATCAAACAGGAATTTGAAAAAAATAATATTGCTACGCAATCTTTTACCACAAAAAGTAAAACACTGAAAATTCATGGCCATTGTCAGCAAAAATTGTTGAGCAGCACAGAACCAACTTTTAAAATGCTTTCAATTCCTAAAAATTATTCCGTGACCATTATAAATTCTGGATGTTGCGGCATGGCAGGTTCTTTTGGATACGAAAAAGAACATTACAACTTAAGTATGCAAGTGGGTGAAGATACTTTGTTTCCTAAAATTAGAAATACAGAGCAAAACACAATTATTGCTGCAGCGGGAACAAGTTGCAGACATCAAATTAAAGATGGTACTGGCAAAATTTCCAAACATCCCATCACTATATTAAGAGAAGCCCTAATTTAAAAATGAAACGAGCAAAACAATTTTTGACACTTAAACGAATGATAAATAGTGAACAGCATCTGTTACCCCTAAAAAATAAAATTTAAACAGATGAAACTAACAATAAGAACCTATAAATTACAATTAAAACATCCTTTTACCATTTCACGAGGCACCCGAACTGAGATTCCTTCACTTATTGTTGAACTTCAGGAAAATGGATTTTCCGGTTTTGGAGAAGCCACTGAAAACCCTTTTTACCAAACCAATGTTGAACAATTTGAAAAAGAATTGATTCAAAAAAGCGAGATTATTGAAATCGCATCTACCAAAACACCTTCAGCATATTGGGAATATTTGTTCCCGCATTTCAAAGACAGTATGTTTTTATTGTGTGCTTTAGATGAAGCTTACACCGATTTATACACACGCAAAAAAGGCCTCAAATTGTATGAATATTGGAACTTGGAATTGAAAAATATTCCACAGTCAAATTATACTATAGGAATTGATTCCATTGAAAATATGGTTTCAAAAATGAAAGAAATGCCCTGGCCAATTTATAAAATCAAATTGGGCACAAAAAACGATCTGGAAATAGTGACTGAATTAAGAAAACATACCGACGCGGTTTTTAGAATTGATGCAAACTGCGCATGGAATGTCAACGAAACCATAAAAAACTCAATAGAACTGCAAAAATTAGGCGTGGAATTTATAGAGCAACCGCTAGCACCAACCAACTTGAAAGGTGCTAAAATAGTCTTTGACAACTCTTATTTGCCCATTATTGCTGATGAAAGCTGCCTTGTGGAAAGTGATGTTGAAAAATGTTACAACCACTTTCATGGCATCAACATAAAATTGATGAAGTGCGGCGGCTTAACACCGGCCAAAAGAATGATTACAAAAGCGAAATCTTTGGGATTAAAAACCATGGTTGGCTGCATGACCGAATCTTCAGTTGGAATTTCAGCTATCGCGCACCTAACCCCTATGTTGGATTTTGTTGATATGGATGGTGCTTTGCTGTTAAAAAATGATGTGGCTTCAGGCGTAAAAATAGAAAACGGAAATATTGTATTCTCAAATAAAAACGGAATTGGCGTTGAATTGCTTCAAAATAAATAACCTAATTATCAATAAAAAATTACGCAACGTATTTAATATATGAAAGTTAAATACCACTTAAAAAAGGAAAATAACAAAATGAACCAAATTCAAAAAAAAATTTCTTTAAAATATTTACAAAATTTTAACATATTTATTTTTGGCTGATAACTTTATTTTGTATCTTTGCATTGGTAAGTTTCATAGCTTACCATCTTTTTCATAGCAATTTTCCTCACTCTCCTTGAGTGAGGTTTCTTTTTTTATACACTTTCCTATTCCAATTTTATAAGTATCTTTGCCCGCTCAAATACAATATAAACTATGCTTTTAGGAATTACAATTACAGAATGGGTTGGGTACGCAGCTTCTTTAGCGCTGATTATTTCATTTATGATGAAAAATATAAATACCCTCAGAATTATCAATTCCTTAGGTGCAATACTTTTTGTGGTTTATGGGATTATGTTGCAGACTTCTTACCCAATTATCATCACAAACGCATTTATTTTGATGGTAAATGTGTATTATTTGACTTATAAAAGCAAAGTTGCTTTTGCAAAAGCATAGCAGTAAAAAAGTTGAAATGATTTTTAATGGGCACTTTTGTGCTGCACCACTTCAAACAACTCGCCGCCTTCACATTTGATGGTTTTATAGGGGAATTTTAAAATCAGTGCATAGTCGTGCGTTCCCATCAAGATGGTTTTTCCGCTGTCGTGTATGTCTTTCAGCACATTTAAAACATCGACAGATGTGGCAGGATCTAAATTTCCTGTTGGCTCATCGGCTAAAATAAGATCTGGATCATTTAATAACGCCCTGGCGATAGCGACTCTTTGCTGTTCCCCTCCTGATAGTAAATAAGGCATTTTAAAACCTTTTGTTTCCATACCAACTTTTAACAGGACTTCATTAATTTTCTCTTTCATTTTCAATGCATCTTTCCATCCGGTTGCTTTCAAAACAAATAACAAATTGTCGTGGACATTTCTGTCATTCAACAACTTAAAATCCTGAAATACGATGCCAAGTTTTCGTCGCAGAAAAGGAATTTCATCCTCTTTTAAGGTTTTTAAATTGAAGCCTACAATGCTTCCTTCACCATTTTCCAGAGGTAAATCACCGTACAAGGTTTTCATCAAACTGCTTTTTCCGCTTCCGGTTTTTCCAATTAAATAAACAAATTCACCCATATTAATCTGCAAATTAACATCGGCCAAAACCAAGTTTTCTCTTTGATATATTTGTGCATTTTGTAAGGAAAGAATGACTTCTGACATAGTAGGCGCTGTTTTTGACAAAACTAGATATTTTAAAGTAAAATATCAACATTAAAACAATTAATAATACTTCCGTTTTTATAATATTTGAAGACAATCTCCCAAAACATTAATCGGGGAACAGTTCTTGTTACAACTTTGTTAAAAAAATTATTTTTTGTAAAGGCAATTTCGAAAAAAAAATGCGTTATTACATAATAGTTAAAACCTTTCAACTTTTAGTAAAATGATTTATAAAAAGATTGTCCTTCCGTTAGTTGTGTTCCTTGCAACACTCACAATTTCAGCGCAACAAACGTCAATTTACACAAACGCCCTAGCAGATTATAACCACGCTGTTGAATTGTACCAAAACAAAGCGTATTTAGCCGCCCAGGAAAAATTTATTGAGATAAAACCCCAATTCGAAAATTCAGATGAATTAGAAGCCAATTGCGATTATTATATTGCGAACAGTGCCATACGTTTAGAACAGCCGAAAGCTGATGAATTAATGCAGGAATTTGTTGAGAAATATCCTACAAGCACTAAACACAACAGGGCTTCCATTGATATTGCCGACTATTATTTTAAAGTTGGTAAATATGGACTTGCATCAAAATGGTATGCAAAAGTGAATCCTACCAATTTAACTTTAAGGGAAGAGGAAAATTATAATTTTAACTATGCGTACTCATTATTTGCTAACAAAGAATATTCAAAAGCAAAACCCTATTTTTTAAATTTGCTTGATTCCCCAGCATACGGTGTTCAGGCAAAATATTATTACGGCTATATCGCTTACAATCAGGATGATTATGAAACCGCCAAAACCTATTTGGGTGAAGTGGCTGACAACTCGTCTTTTAAAACCGATGTTTCCTATTATTTGGCCGATATGAATTTTAAATTGGGAAATTTTGAAAAAGCCATCGAAAACGGTTTGCCTTTGTTGCCAAAATCAAAAGGAATAGAACATTCCGAAATTTCCAAAATAGTGGGCGAAAGCTATTTCAATCTGAAAAAATTTGAAGACGCTATTCCGCATTTAAAAAATTATAAAGGACAGAAAGGCAAATGGAACAATACCGATTATTATTTATTGGGATATGCCTATTATAAACAAAACGATTATGAAAATGCCATTAGCACTTTCAATAAAATTATTGGAGGAAACAATGCCGTTGCGCAAAATGCCTATTATCATTTGGCTGAATGTTACTTGAAAACCGACAAAAAACAAGAAGCTTTAAATGCTTTCAGAAATGCTTCTCAAATGCAGTTTGAGCCGGAAATTCAGAAAGATGCCTGGTTAAATTATGCCAAATTAAGTTACGAAATTGGAAACCCGTACAAAAGCGTTCCCGATGTTTTAAAGGAATATATTGAGTTGTATCCGAATTCTTCCTCCAGAAACGAAATCAACGAACTAATTATCAGCGCTTATATTTCTTCGAAAGATTATAAAGGCGCGTTGGATTATTTAAAAGACAAAAAAAGCGCCAAAGAACGTGCACTTTTTCAAAAAGTGGCATTTTACAGAGGTACCGAACTTTTTGCTGAAGGAAATTACGATTTGGCAAAAGAAAGTTTTGAAAATTCACTTTCTGTACCGTTGGATGCCAATACGACTGCACGAGCAACTTATTGGAAAGCGGAATCAAATTATCTTTTGAACAATTTTAAAGAAGCTGCCACAGATTTTCAAAAATTCGCTTCAAATTCTGAAGCATCAAAAACCCCAGAATTTAAAGAACTTTATTACAATTTAGGCTATGCTTATTTTAAACAAAAAGACTATCGCAGTGCCATTGAAGCCTTCAAAAAATACAGCGTATCCAATTCTGAAGATGCCATAAGAAAAAACGACACGTATTTAAGAATTGGCGATGGCTATTTTGTGACCAGCAGCTATTCAAATGCAATAGAATTTTATAGCAAAGCAGTTGGTATGAAAGGAATTGATGCGGATTACGCACAATTTCAAAAAGCAATCAGTTACGGACTTACAGGTAACGAAAATGCCAAAATAAAGGAATTGAACGCCTTTCTTAATTCATCATCAAAATCTGGCTATAAAGACGATGCTTATTATGTTTTGGGGAATTCATACCTCGAAAAAGGTCAGAATGAATTGGCCATAGAAAATTATGACAAACTTATTACAAATTTTAAAAGAAGTCCGCTGGTTTCAAAAGCCATGCTGAAAAAAGGGCTGATTTATTACAACACCAATAAAAATGACCAAGCTTTAGCTGCGTATAAGGGAGTTGTGCAACAATTCCCAAATTCTGCCGACGCCAAACAAGCGGTTAAAAATGCACGACAAATTTATGTTGATTTAGGCAGAGTTGACGAATACGCCTCTTGGGTAAAAACGGTAGATTTTGTAAATGTATCTGATGCAGAATTGGACAATGACACTTACGAATCTGCAGAAAAACAATACCTACAAAACAACCATAAAAAAGCGATTGAAGGTTTAAAAAAATACCTAGTCAGCTTTCCAAAAGGTTTGCAGGCATTAAATGCCAATTTCTATTTGGCACAATCTTTATTTTCCGAAAACAAACATTCCGAAGCAGTTCCGAATTATAGCTATGTTGTAAATCAGCCACAAAATGAGTTTACTGAAGACGCCTTATCGCGTTTGTCGCTTATTCATTTACAAAATAACGATTGGCAAAAAGCCATTCCGTTATTGGAACGATTGGAAAGTGAAGCCAATTTGCCACAAAACGTTGTATTTGCGCAATCAAACTTAATGAAAGGTTATTATGCTGATAAAAATTACAGCAAAGCTGTGGATTATGCCGAATTGGTATTGAAAAATAACAAATTGGAAGACCGCGTAAAATCGGATGCACACATTATTATTGCACGTTCAGCCATTAAAACCAACAACGAAACCAAAGCCAGAAGTGCCTATGCAACCGTTGAAAAAATTGCCGGCGGCGAGTTAAAAGCCGAAGCTTTATATTACAGCGCTTACTTTCAAAATAAAGATGGAAACTATAAAGTTTCAAGTGAAATTGTGCAAAAAATCGCTGCTGAATATTCCGCTTACAAATATTGGGGTGCAAAAGGATTGGTGCTGATGGCCGACAATAATTACAAATTAAAAGATGCCTACCAGGCTACCTATATTTTGGAAAGTGTGATAAAAAACTTCGCCCAGTTTAGCGATGTGGTTGAAGAAGCCACCGCAGCGCTTAATAAAATTAAAACCGAACAGGCGAAAACCAATGAATCAATTAATAATTAATCCTGCACATTCGGGATAAAAATTAATTTATAAACGATTAAACAACATAAAAGCAATGCATAATAAACTCCTTATAACTTCATTTTTAATTTTAGTGACAAGCGTTTCATTTTCTCAAATAACAAAGAAAAAAGACACCTTAAAAACTGAGGAAATTACTGTTGAAAAGCCTTATGCGCCAACTATTTCAGATGCGTTTAAAGTTAAGTCGAATCCAAATATTGAAAATGAAACAAAAAATTTAGGAAAAGAGAAAGTCAATTACAACATTTTTTCTGTGCCTGTGGCCTCCACTTTTACCCCTTCAAAAGGAAAAGCGCAAAGTATTGCGAGAGGCCCGAAAGAACGTTTGTATGAAAATTATATTTCGGCAGGATATGGCAATTTCAATACTCCGTTTTTGGATGCTTTTATGCACTTTGGAGACAAAAAAAACAATGACTTCGGCATATTTTTAAACCACCTTTCATCGGAAGGCGGTATAGAAGATGTGCTGTTGGATGATAATTTTTCCGATTCAAAAGTTGATATTTACTTCAAACAATTCGACCGCAATTACAATTGGCAAGTGAATGCGGGAACGCAACTGAAATCGCAAAATTATTATGGCTTGTCAAATGACATCACCTATACTGATGCTTTTATTGATGCCATGAATCCAGAACAAATTTACAAAACCGTTTATGGCGGCGGAAAAATCAGCTTTGAAGATTCCTTTTTTCAGGGCGCCTCGGCAGAAATCATAAATTTTTCTGATGATTATAATACGAATGAAATACGATTGATGGTGAAACCAAAATTGGAATTTCCAATTTCTTCTGAAAAAATCAATGGAGAATTTTTAGTAGACTTAATTTCAGGAAGATTCAAACAAACTTATACAGAAGGAATCGATGTGAATTACAGTTTTTTAAATCTTGGTTTTAGCCCAAATTTTGAAATAATCAGGGAAAATCTGACCATTAACTTAGGCGCAAAATTTTATTATGTAAACGATTTAGAACATAAAAATACCGATTATTTTGCGTATCCAAACGTTACGGCATCGGTTAAATTGGTTGATGATGTGCTTATTTTGGTTGCCGGCGTAACCGGTGATTTGGAGCAAAATTCTTACAAAGATTTTGCAAATGAAAATCCGTATGTTTCCCCAACTTTAAACATTCTACAAACAGATCAGCAATATAAAGCGTTTGCAGGCACAAAAGGTAAGTTGGCTTCAAATATTGGCTATAACTTTAATGTGAGCCACAGTTCTGAAAAAAATAAACCGTTTTTTATCCAAAATCAAACCAAAACCGATGGTAATATCCCTGTAGAAAAAGCCTATGAAGCCGGAAATTCATTTGGGGTTGTTTACGACAATGTTAAAACATTAGGATTTTTCGGAGAGATAACCATTGACGCTTCCAAAGAATTTAATTTTACAGGAACAGTTAACTACGCTCATCATACCGTTGAAACGCTGCTGGAAGCTTGGAATACACCAACAATGACGGCAACTATTTCTGCCGATTATCAAAATAAAAACTGGTTTGCAGGCGCTAAATTATTTTACAACGGAGAAACCGAAGATTTTGTGATTCCTTTCGGTTTTACATCTGAAAATGGCGTTTTCGTAATAAACGAATCGTACTTAGATTTAAATCTGAATGGCGGTTATAACTTTTCCGACAGGCTGACTGCTTTCGCAAAAATTAACAATGCGCTTGGCGAAAAATACCACCGATTTTTAAATTATCAGGTGAAGACCTTACAAATTTTGGGAGGCATTACTTATAAATTTGATTTATAAAACAATCTTTAAAAAATTAAACTTTTTTGTGTAGTTTAGGAACTTTAAAAAACTACCCTAAATGAAACATTTTTTTATCGCAATAATCATACTTATTGCTCTTTCCTCTTTTAACAGTGTTAAAACTGTAAAAAATAGCGAACCAACAGTAATTAAAACTGATTCAATTGTAATTAAACAGCTGTTTAATTCAGCTTTAAGCAATGGAAAATCATACCAATGGCTCGATCATTTGTCCAACAATATAGGAGGACGACTGTCGGGCTCTTTGCAAGCACAACAAGCGGTTGAATGGGGTGAAAAACTCATGCAAGACCTTGGTTTTGACAAAGTTTGGTTACAGCCCGTAATGGTTCCTCATTGGGTGCGCGGCGAAAAAGAAACAGCTTATTTTACGGTTAACAACATTAAGTACAACGTAGCAATTTGCGCTTTAGGCGGTTCCGTTGCGACACCTAAAAATGGTGTTTCGGGT
>DATIRG010000148.1:0-2780 GCA_035470005.1 Lutibacter sp.
GTAAACAATAATTTTTATACCAATTATCTGGCAAAATGGTGTATTCAATATGCTGCAGAATGTTTGAACAGGGTAGAAAATGAGTATCCTGCGGATTTTAAACGCGTTATGGCCAAAACCAAATTGACTAATGAAGAAACCAAAAAATGGTTACAGGTTGCCGACAATATGTATTTTCCTTTCAGTGAGGAACACCATGTTTATTTGCAACAGGACGGTTTTTTGGACAAAGAGTTAATTCCGGTGGCTGATTTATCAACTTCCGAAAGACCCATCAATCAAAAATGGTCTTGGGATCGCATTTTGCGTTCTTGTTATATCAAACAGGCTGATGTTTTGCAATGCATGTTCTTTTTTGAAAATAAATTCAGCAAAGAAGAGTTGGAACGTCATTTCGAATTTTATGAGACTTTAACCTTTCACGAATCTTCATTATCGCCTTGTGTGCATTCAATTTTGGCGGCGTCCATTGACAGAATGCCAAAAGCCTATGAGCAATATGTGCGGACTTCACGTTTGGATCTGGATGATTATAACCACGAAGTTCACGAAGGTTGCCACATTACCAGTATGGCCGGAACCTGGATGTCTATTGTGCAGGGATTTGGCGGTATGCGTATTTGGGAAGATGGTGTTTTATCCTTCAGTCCACAAATTCCAAAAGAATGGAAATCGTATTCATTTACCATCAATTTCAGGGGAAATATCATCAAGGTGTACAAAAGCCAAACCGGATGTAAGTTTTTTAATGAATCGGAAAACGACGTAAAAATGATGGTCGATTCCGAAGAAATTTTAATCCCGTCAAACAGATTGGTTACTGTATAAATTTTAAATAACAGATATGAAAAATCTTTTTTTCCTAATACTTTATATTTTAGGCAGCACGTTATTTGCCCAAAAAATCGATAGAATTGAGCCTGCACATTGGTGGGCAGGTATGGAGAATACGCAATTGGAACTATTGATTTATGCAAAAGACATTGTGCAATACACGCCTTCAGTCGACAATAAAAATATTCAGATTTCAGCCATCAAAAAAACGGGAAACAACAATTATTTGTTCCTGAATTTAGATCTTTCTAAGGCGGTTTCAGAGAAATTCAACATCAACTTTTCAAAAAAAGGTAAGCGTAACAACTTCTCTGTTTTGTATGAATTGAAGGAAAGAGCCCAAGATTCAAAATCAAGGGAAGGATTTAGCAGTTCGGATGTTATTTACTTGATCACGCCCGATCGTTTTGCGAATGCAGATGTTACCAATGACGTTGTGAAAACGATGAACGAAAAAACCGTTAACAGAAAAAATGATTATGGGCGCCATGGCGGTGATATTAAAGGAATCACCAACCATCTGGACTATCTCGATGAAATGGGATTTACAGCCATCTGGCCAACGCCGGTGTTGACCAATGATATGAAACAAGCTTCTTATCACGGGTATGCGATGACCGATTTTTATCAGGTTGATTCGCGTTTTGGAACGATGGAAGATTATAAGGAATTGGCTAAAAGCGCAAAAAATAAAGGAATAAAATTGATTATGGACCAAGTTGCAAACCATATTGGTCTGGAGCATTGGTGGATGAAAGATTTGCCTGCCAGCGATTGGGTGAATTATCAGGATGATTTTTTAAAAAACAATATGGTGGTGACCAATCACCGCAGAACCACAAATCAGGATGCATATGCATCGGTAAAAGACAGAGATTTAATGAGTGAAGGCTGGTTTGTAAGTACGATGCCCGATTTAAACCAGCGCAATCCTTTGTTGGCAACATACTTAATCCAAAACAGTATTTGGTGGATAGAAACTCTTGATTTGGGAGGTATCCGACAAGATACTTATCCGTATCCAAACAAACAATTTATGAGTGATTGGGCTGGTGCCATTATGAAAGAATATCCTAATTTCTGCATTGTCGGCGAAGAGTGGAGCACCAATCCGTTATTGGTTGGTTACTGGCAGCAAGGCGCAAAAAATAAGGATGGCTACGTTTCCAATTTGTCTTCCACGATGGATTTCCCGATGCAAAAAGCCATTGTTGATGCCTTAAATGAAATAGAAAGCTGGGACAAAGGTTTTGTGAAAATGTATGAAGGTTTGGCAAATGATTTTTCTTACGCCAATCCGAGCAACATCATGCTATTTCCGGACAACCACGATATGGACCGGATTTTTACCCAATTAAAAGAAAATGTGGTGAATACCAAAATGGCTTTGGGT
Organism: Lutibacter sp.; assembly: GCA_035470005.1. GTDB lineage: Bacteria > Bacteroidota > Bacteroidia > Flavobacteriales > Flavobacteriaceae > Lutibacter. The sequence continues at coordinate 2,228 of DATIRG010000148.1, forward strand.
TATCTGCTCGCTTTGCCAAGAATTCCGCAATTGTATTACGGAACAGAAATTTTAATGCAAAATACCGCGAAACCCGGCGATCACGGTTTGATTAGAACCGACTTTCCAGGAGGCTGGAAGGATGATAAAGTAAATGCTTTTACTGGAGAAGGATTGACTTCTGACCAAGCGGAAATGCAATCTTTTTTGAAGAAAGTGTTGAATTACCGTAAAAACAGTGAAGCAATCCATTCAGGAAAAACAATTCATTTTGCACCTGAAAATGGGGTTTATGTACTTTTCAGAATTAAAAATGATGAAATTATTACGGTGATTTTGAACAAAAACGAACAACCAATTTCATTAGATTTAAACCGATTTGAAGAGGTTGGTTTAACTGGAAAAACAGTTATACATATTATCACCGATGCAGCTTTTATGTTTGAAAACAACTTAGAAATTGGTTCAAAAGGCGTTTTAATGTTTACCACCAAAAAGTAACAAGATGAAGCTGTTCAAATTCCTTTTCGCAATTTCTTTGTTTTTTATTTCCTGTAAGGAAGCAAAAATAATT
>DATIRG010000149.1:0-2779 GCA_035470005.1 Lutibacter sp.
GCCTGAAACTAAAAATTTTCGTTCAATTTCCTTGGTCATTTTATCTGAATCTAATTTCCCAGTTCAGTCCGACCGAATAAATCCAAAAGTAACTTCCCGGATCAAAACTTATTTCCTGATGCGCAACGCCCAACAACGCGCCCCAGGCATTTTGTTTGTTTGGCGACGTAAAATAATATCCGGCATTCAGTTTTTGAGACTTCAAATCTATAATGGCGGCCTCATTTCCTTCCAAACTAAATCTTTCAAATTCAGGAGAAAATCCCATCCCCAGCGAAACACTATAATAATTGTCGGCATCGCTTCCGTATTTTCGATAATTTATCACACCCGATTTGCTGGTTCCCGAATCTCCCGGCGTTAAATAAGGCCGAAAATTCCAGTAGCTATTTCCTGTATACCAACCAACGGAACCTGTGTAAATAGTGGTGGTAGTTTCGTATTTTAGGGCCCTGAAACCCAAAGAAACCTCAAAACTTTTTGGCAACGATTTGTACAATTCAGCACCATATCTTACATCAGGAAACAAAAAAGTGTTTGCGAATCCAAGATTTAAATAGGCATACAATCCTTTGGTGATTTTTGGATACATATCCACTTCCACCTGAATGCCGTTTTCATTAAAACTCCTTCTAAAATTCATTTTTGCAGCAATACTTCCGAATTTTGTTTGTCGGCCATAATTCAGCGTATAATATTGCATCGGGTCAAAAGTTTCCGAATAAAAATCAACCGACGTTTTAATTCCGATTGCATTGTAGCTTAGGGTATTGTTAAGCTTTTTTTTGTAATCCATCGCTTTTTGATCGTTCGGATTTTGATCCAGCACAAGTTGTATGGTACGCAAAGCTTCCTCCGGATTGTTGGAATTTTCCTGTGCGCTAGCTTTCAGATACAAAATTTCCCTATCCGAAGGAAAATATTTCAACCCGTTGTCTGCCAATTCCAGCGCACTAAAAGGCGTTTCAGCCCACAACTCATTGTTTATGGCAGCAATCCAGTCGGTTTTTCTTTGCGGATCCTTTCCCAGAATATAGGAAAACTCCGTTCGTGCCTTTTTATAATCTCCATCCCAGGAATAGGTGCTCGCCAATAAAGAACGAATGTCATGATAATCGGGATATTTGGTTAAAATCAACAGCAAGGTGTCCTGCGCCTGTTTTCTTTGATTGTTAAAAGCCAGTTCGCGCGCTTTTTCAAAGGCGGTATCCGGGTTTCCCACAAAAACTTTTTGTTGGCCAAAACTTTGAAAAATCGACAAAAATGTCACTATCAAAATCCATTTAAAACCTGTTTTTGACTTCATTATTTCAAGGAGTTTTTAAAAGTTAAATATGTTTCATTCTTTGGATGCAATTTCAAAATACTGTCGATCAATTTAGTTGCTTTGCGCGAATTATTTGTTCGTTTGAGTGCCTGCGCCAGTTTAAAACTAAATTCGATACTTTTTATTTCACTTTCTCTGGCTTTCTGTTCCAGGTTAAGTGCCTTTTCATCCTGTTGGGACCACCAATACAAATCCATTAAAGCACTGTAGGTGTCCTCATAATAAGGCGTTCTTTTCATCACGTTTAACAACTGTTCTTCGGCGCTTTTGTAGTTTCCTTCCCATGCATAGGTTCGTCCTTTTAAAGTTCTCGCATCGGCATAATTGGGATATTCATTTAAAATGTAGTCACATAACAACCGTGCTTTTTTATAGTCCTTATTGAAGGCCAAATCCCTGGCGGCAATAAAAGTCTGGTCGTAGGTTAATCCTTTGGTTAAGGTTTCAATTGTTGCCAATTGTGCTTTCGTAAATTGAATTGCGGGTTGCGTATAAATATTTAAAGAATCGGGGAATATTTTATTTTTTGTGATGAGGTAAGAATTCAACTTTTTAAACTCGAGCAAGGAATCCGAAACAGTTTTTAACAATTCCGGTTCATTCACTTTATTCGTTCCGAAGTTTTCATCTATTTTATACAATTCGCCATCTGCATAAAAATAATCATTGTAAATATAATCATTGATTGTTCCTTTATACCTCATCAATGGAATTTTGTGAATATTTCTAAATTGTCTTGCCGTATCCAGTCCCTGACTCATCCATGCAGTTTCTTTCAACTTATTAAACTTGTAATTGTTCATTAAAAAAGAGAGCAAACTTGGCGTCACATCCCAATGAGATGAAACGGATTTGAAATTTTCGGCTTTCTTCAACATCGGACTAAATATTAATAAAGGCACGTGAAATCGGCATAGCTTGTCTTTTTGCGCAATAGGAATCAGACGGTGATCTCCGGTAATAATAAATATGGTATTGTTATAATCGGGCCTTTCGGCGTAAGCTTTCATAAAATTTTCCAGAGATTTATCCGTATAAAGCAAGCTGGCAAAAACCTCTTTGTAAGCGGTAATTTCCTTTTTTTCAACCTTAAAATTTTGCTTTGAATATAACATACTGTCCACTTTGGCCAAATAGCTGCTTTTTGAAGGAAATTCAAATGGTTCATGGTTGGTAAGTGTCATGATAATATCCAATCTCGGCTGTTTTTTGCCGTCCAATTCCGACAATGTTTTTTTGAATATTTCGGAATCAGGATAGCCCCAAGAAAATCCGCCGGCATTCGATTGAGTTTTAACATATTCCGACCCAAAATTATTTTCATCGGTGATATGATCAATCACATTGTATTCCAAAAAATTAATTAACCTGTCAAAACTTGTCTGATGACCGGCATAAAAGGAAGTTGTATAGTCATTTGCCTTTAAAATGCTGATGAGCGAAAAATGGGAA
>DATIRG010000150.1:0-3560 GCA_035470005.1 Lutibacter sp.
GCACTTGATAAATTAGACAAAACCTACGGAAAAGGAACAGTGATGAAAATGGGCGATGTTGCCATAAGTGATATTGAAGCCATTTCAACGGGTTCATTGGGATTGGACATCGCTTTGGGCGTTGGCGGTTATCCGCGAGGAAGGGTTGTTGAAATTTACGGACCGGAATCATCTGGGAAAACAACCTTGGCTTTGCATGCGATTTCTGAGGCTCAAAAAGCCGGTGGTATTGCAGCATTTATTGATGCAGAACATGCTTTTGACCGATTTTATGCGCAAAATTTAGGAGTTGATATTGACAATTTAATTATTTCCCAACCAGATTATGGAGAACAAGCATTGGAAATTGCCGACAATTTAATCAGCTCAGGGGCTGTTGATATTGTAGTGATTGACTCGGTTGCCGCGTTAACACCAAAAAGTGAAATTGAAGGCGAAATGGGTGATTCTAAAATGGGATTACACGCAAGATTGATGTCGCAGGCACTTCGTAAATTAACGGGGACCATTCACAAAACCAACTGTACCGTTATTTTTATTAACCAGTTACGTGATAAAATTGGCGTAATGTTTGGAAATCCGGAAACAACAACAGGAGGAAATGCACTTAAATTTTATGCGTCTATCCGTTTGGATATCAGAAGAAAAACGCAAATTAAAGATGGTGAAAAAGTAATAGGAAATGCCACCAAAGTTAAAGTGGTTAAAAATAAAGTTGCCCCGCCTTTTAGAACGGCCGAATTTGATATTATGTACGGTGAAGGTATTTCTAAAGATGGAGAAATATTGGATTTGGGAGTTGAATTAGGCATTGTGAAAAAAAGCGGTTCATGGTTTAGCTATGGCGAAACCAAATTGGGTCAAGGGCGTGATGCGGTGAAAGTTTTGATAAAAGACAATCCTGAATTGTCTGAAGAATTGGAAACAAAGATCAAAGATGTCATCAATACGATGAACAAGAAAGACTAATTAAGACATTCTTTTGCAAAAAATAATATGATAAAAAAGGAAGTGATTATAAATTCACTTCCTTTTTTGGTTCATAAATTTCAGAAAAAATAATCAGGAATGCGTCAGTGAACGCCTGAAAAACAAAAATTTTCAAAATCTTTATGATATCCAATAATAGATTAACTTTGTCAAAAATAAAATACGATCCAAAATATTTTACCCTAACATTAGCCCTTCCAATTCCTTTTGAAAAAAAGTAACATAAAAATACTTATCGGCAGAACAGACATTGTTGATTTTCCTAAACTTGAGCTGTTTGATATTGATATTAAAGTCGATTCAGGCGCGAATACATCTAGTTTTCACTGTCATAGCATTCAAGAAGAAAATAATGTGTTAAAATGTCAGTTTTTGGACCCTAAGCATGAGAAATACCACGAAAAATATTTTATATTCGATGAGTTTACCCAAAAAATGATAAAAAGTTCTAATGGAATTGCAGAAAATCGGTATTTGATTAAAACTGAAATACTAATATTTAATGAAATTCACTCCATTGAACTCACCCTAACAGAAAGAGGTTCAATGAAGTTCCCAGTGTTGTTGGGAAGAAAGTTTCTATCGAAGAAGTTTATGGTAGATACTGCAAAAAAAAACCTGTCATTTAAAAACATAATGATAAAAATTTAAGAAAATGCATAGTATGAAGATTGTTGTTTTATCAAGAAATCCAAATTTATATTCAACAAAAAGACTTGTTGAAGCAGGAAGAGCCCGAAATCACGAAATGTTGGTGGTGGATCATTCAAAATGCGATATTATTATTGAAAAAAAGAAACCGGCGATAAGATATAAACATGAATTGCTGACTGATATTGATGCTGTAATTCCAAGAATTGGCGCTTCCGTAACCTTTTTCGGAACTGCAGTGGTGCGTCAATTTGAAATGATGAAAGTTTTTACCGCCATCGAATCTCAGGCATTGATGCGTTCACGTGATAAATTGAGAAGTTTGCAGGTATTATCACGCGCTGGTTTGGGTTTACCAAAAACGGTTTTTACCAACTATTCAAAAAACGTGAAAGACATTATTAATGATGTTGGAGGAACACCTTTGGTGATTAAATTATTGGAAGGAACACAAGGTTTGGGCGTGGTTTTGGCTGAAAACGACAATGCAGCAGCATCGGTGCTGGAAGCGTTTAACGGACTTCAGGCCAGAGTAATTGCCCAGGAATTCATAAAAGAAGCAGGAGGCGCAGATATTCGCGTATTTGTGGTTGACGGCGTGGTTGTTGGCGCCATGAAAAGACAAGCTAAAGAAGGTGAATTCCGTTCAAATCTTCACAGAGGCGGAACCGCAGAAATCATAAAATTATCCATAGACGAAGAGAACGCTGCTCTAAAAGCAGCTCGAATTATGGGTTTGGGAATTGCCGGAGTAGATATTTTGCAATCTGCAAGAGGCCCGCTTATTTTGGAAGTTAATTCTTCTCCTGGATTGGAAGGCATAGAAGGTGCAACAGGAGTTGACATCGCCGGAAAAATAATCCATTATATTGAGCGACATGCCTAATGATTTTAAAATTTTATATCATAAAATTGGTTTGGGCGAAACGGTTCAAATTAAAATGGATATTGCCCGCTTAAATACGCATTCAAAAATTGAAGTGCCTATCATTATTTCAAGAGGACATTTAGACGGACCGTGTTTGTTGTTAATTGGTGGAATTCATGGAGATGAAACCAATGGCGTTGAAATTGTGCGTCAAATAATTGCCAGCGGGCATAATAAACCGCAAAAAGGAACGGTTATTTGCATTCCGTTGTTGAATGTTTTTGGTTTTTTAAACCAGAAAAGAGAATTTCCCGACGGAAGAGATTTAAACAGGGCATTTCCAGGTTCTGAAAAAGGTTCATTGGCAAGCAGATTCGCCTATCATTTAATGAGTAAAGTAATTCCAAAAGTAGATTATTGCATTGATTTTCATACTGGCGGCGCCCAACGATTTAATTATTCTCAGATTAGAATTGACACGAATGATGAAGATACCTTAAAGTTGGCGAAAGTATTTGGCGCTCCGTTTATTGTACACAGTAAAAGCCAGGAAAAAACATTTAGAAATTCTATGGTTGCTTTGGGTAAAAAAGTGTTGCTTTTTGAAGGCGGAAAATCACTTAGTTTGGATAAGAATGTTACAAAAGCCGGAATTCAGGGCGCTATTAATATTATGCATCATTTGGGAATGAGAGATTTTTCTTCTAAAATTTCAAAACCAAATTTAGAACCTGTGCCAATCATCATTAGGAATTCGAGATGGATTAGAGCCACTTATTCCGGAATGTACAGGTCATACATCAGTGTTGGGCAAAAGGTTGAAAAAGGTGTGAAATTGGGAAGTATTTCCGATCCGTTTGGAGATTTTGAAAAGTTTTTTAGAAACAAACAGGAAGGATATATTTTAAATTCAAACCATTCTCCCATTGTCATTCAGGGCGATGCACTGTTATATATCGGATTCGAATAGAACACGTGTTAAAAGTAGCAAACATATCATTTGGGTATACTTCAAAAGAAGTCATAAAAAATATTGGTTTCAAGGCCAATA
>DATIRG010000151.1:0-4777 GCA_035470005.1 Lutibacter sp.
GTGGTTTTGAAGTACTTTCAGCAACTTCATTTTCAGCGTGATCAACAACTTCAGTGGCAGAAGGCAATGTTTCTTCGTTTAAGTTGTTTTGGAGTTCTTCCTGAATTTCAGAAACTTGTGGTGTTGAAGTAATTTCGTCAACTGGCAATTTGTTGTCATCGTCTAACATATAAAAATGTTTAAGGTTCGTTAATTATATTCATTAATAATTTTAAAAACAGCCTTTTATCTAAAGACTACTTCTTTAAAAGATGTGAATTTTCAATAAAAGTTGCGTAAATTTAGGGAATTCTTTTCACGAATTCCATATTTCCCACGCTTTTTCTGCTTGTAATTCAAGCATTTCCAATCCGTTTTTAATACTGGCACCTTGTTTTTTTCCATTTTGTAGAAATTTTGTTTCTGCCGGATTGTAAATCAAATCGTACAATAAGTGTTTGTCTGATAAATATTGATAAGGAATTGCAGGCGCGTTTTCAGTAACTGGATGCGTTCCCACGGGCGAACAATTAACAATTATTGAATAGTCGCCCATAATTTCTGCATCCAGCATTTCATAGGTAACCATATTTTCTGCCTCATTTCTTGAAACAAATTTATATTCGATGTTTAATTTTTTAAATGCATAGGCAATGGCCTTGGAAGCGCCTCCGGTTCCCAGAATTAATGCTTTATTATGATGGCTTTTAAGCAAAGGTTCTATCGATTTAAGAAAACCGTGTGCATCGGTATTGTAACCCACAAGCTTGTTGTCGTCAGTAACTTTAATGGTATTTACAGCGCCAATTTTTTGGGCTTCAGGATCAACTTCATCCAAATATCTGATGATGGCTTCTTTGTATGGAATGGTGACATTCAATCCCCTAAATTCATCTTCTCTATGATATAATAAAAAAGGAAATTCTTCTATTTCAGGAATGTCAAAATTGTAATATTGATAGGTAGTCAAACCCAGTTTTTTAAATTTTTCCTGAAAATAATTTCGTGAAAAAGAATAGGAAATAGACTTCCCTATAATGCCAAATTTAGTGCGATTATTCATTGTTATATTCTTTACGTTCCGATCCATATTTATCTATTAAAAGCACCAGCAAAGCACCCACAAAAATAAAGAAAATGGCAATCCAGGTTTCCTGTTGTGAAAAATCGGGAAAATATCTTTTATAATTTTCAATGACTTTATCGCCATTGATATCAAGTAATGCTTTTCCATTTACAATTTTATGCACTTCCATTTTCCAGGGCCAGACGATACCTAAAGAACCCGCTATAAAACCAATAATGATTGCGGTAACTGTTTGGTGCCATAACTTTAACACATAGCCTAAAATATGGGAAATTATCACCAGACCAAAAGCGGAGCCAGCCGTAAATACAGTAATAATTTTAAGGTAACGTATACGAACTGTGCTTTCCAGAAAACTAAAATCACCCATAAAAACTTCTGCGATGGTTTTGTACAGCATTGTAACGGAATCTACCAGCAACAACACATAATTCCCCATTAAAATAAGGATAAACGATCCCGAAAGTCCTGGCAATGTCATTCCGGTAACACCAATGATTCCGCAGAAAAACACAAACCACAAGTTGTCGTTTTCCTTGGCCGGATTCATAAAACTAATGGCAATGCCAACGATGATTCCAATGGCCATTGCAATGATATTGCTCCGCCTCCAATCCTTAAAATCTTTTGAAATATAGTAAATTGAACCGATGATCATTCCAAAAAAGGAACTCCAAACGTACAGCTCGTAATGTCGCAATAAATAATCAAGTAATAAGGAAACGCTGAAATAACTAAAAACGCTTCCGCCCATCACAAGCAGCAAAAAAGTGCCATTTATGTAGTAATAAAAACTTTTGAATCGCCCATTGATCAGTAATAAAAAAGCTTTGTAATTTATTTTTCTAAATGAATAAATCAACTCTTCATAAAAGCCAAACACAAATGAAACCATGCCACCCGAAACACCGGGAACTTTGTTTGCCGCACCCATGGAAAGTCCTTTAATAAAAAGGAAAAACTTATCGATAAAGCTGCGGTTTCTTGCCATAAATTATGATTTATTAGAAATATTGGCCAGTTTTTCCAATAATAAAATTACTGCAATACCGATGATTGCCAAAATAATGGCCATCATTAATTGCGGATCTCCATCAAAAGAAAAAGGCGAAACGCTTTGTTCATTAAAAGGAATCTTCACACCGTGAGAATTTACGCGCCAGGTAAGTGTTTCCTTCCAAGGCCATATTTTGTTTAACGATCCTAAAATAAAACCGGTTAATACCGCCAATGTATAATTTTTATGATGGTCAAAAAGCCAGCGCAACACTTTTGAAAACGATAACAAGCCAATCACAGCGCCAATTGCAACAACGGATAACAACTGAAAATTTCTATTGTGAATGGCATCCAAAACAGGTTTGTAAGCGCCCAGAAGCACCAATATAAAAGAGCCGGAAATACCGGGTAAAATCATAGCGCAAATGGCCAAGGCACCCGCAAAAAAGTAAAAAAGCAGCGAAGAACTTTCAGAAATCGCAGGATGTAAAGTGGTGATAAAATAGGCGGCAAAAGCACCGATGATAAACAATATTATAGCAGTAACATTCCATTTTTCAATTTGTTTGCCCACAAAGAAAATACTTGCCAAAACCAGTCCAAAAAAGAAAGACCAAACCAGAATTGGTTTGTTTTCGAGCAACCAGGAAATAAGTTTGGCCAATGAAACAATGCTGATGAAAATTCCCGACAAGAGTGCCAACAGAAAATTACCGTTCAAGGCTTTCCAGGCAGATTTAAATCCTTCCTTTTTCAGCAATTTTAAATTGGCAATATTGATACCGCTGATGGAGGACAATAACTCTTCGTAAATACCGGAAATAAAAGCAATGGTTCCGCCGGAAACTCCAGGAACCACATCGGCTGCACCCATGGCAACACCTTTAAGTAAAATGATGAAGTAATCAATAAATTTTCTTTGTTGCATTTGTCGCTAAAAGTTATTGGGCAAATGTAACATTTTTATCATTAAATTTATTTGTATTGGTTTATTATATCCTTTACTTTTTGCAGTTTATAAACTTCAGGAAATAGTTCCTTAATAATAGAATGGTATTCAAAATCTATGGACAATGCAGCTTTTAAATGCAACGCTCCTTTTGGATAGTTTTTAAATTTAAAATACAAGCTGGCAAGCCTATATTCTATTTCCGCGAAATCTTCAAAATACAATTTGGCTTTCAACAAATTCGTCAAAGCATCTTCATATTCTCCTAAAAAACACAACACATCACTCAATCCAACCCAAATCACCAAATCCAGATCTTGTAATAAAATACATTGTTGAAATGCAATAACAGCCTCTTCAAAATAGTTGAGTTTCAACGTAATTTCAGCATATTTTCTCCAATATACTGAATTTGACTCATCAATTTCAATGGCTTTATTTAAATAAAAAAGTGCTTTGTCGTACTTTCTGCTTTTAATATGCAAATTGGCAATGGCAACCCAGCCTTTGTCCAACAGCGGATCTTCCTGAACGGCTTTTTTATAAAATTTTAAGGCTAAGGTCGATTTTTTTAATTTTTCATAACATTCTCCAATTCTAAAAAAAACGAATGAAGTTGGGTCATCAAATTTTATGGTAATCTTATAATTTTCTATGGCTTCTTCAAAACGGCTCAATTCTTCCAAGGTTTTTGCCTTTTCAAGGTAAGCGCCCACAAAATATTCATCAATCAATACGGCAAAATCAAAGGCACGCAATGCTTCAGTATAGTTTTCTACAATAAAATATTGTCGGCCCAATTGATGCCAGGCAATTTCACTGTAAGGATCTTTATTGATGTAGTTGTTCAAATATTCGGTTGCTTCCAAATGCTTGTTTTGCATATCAAAGCAATAAATCACGTTGTAAAGTGCGGAATAATCTTCAACATCGGCTTCCAAACATTTCGAAAAATTAGTCAGCGCTTCATCAAAATCATCTAAATACAAATACTCCATCCCTAGCAATGAAAAAATATCGGCTTCATCATCAGTATGAGTCAATGCAATTTTCAATAAGGCTATAGCCTTTAAATGATTGTCCTTTTTTGAAAAAATACTTGCCTGCTGCACATAAATTTCATCGTTGGCAGGTTCTATGGCCTGTAATTCTTTCAACAGCGCCGTCGCTTTTTCATATTCTTCGTCAAAAATCATCAATTCTGCCTGCAATAATTTTAACATCACAGAATTTGGATGTTGCTTTAAACCTAAATTAATTGCTTTTTTGGCCAAAGAATTTTTGCCTGAATCCAGATAATAATGAACAATTTCTTCAAACTCAACCGAGTCGAAAAAATAAACACTATTGGTTTTCAGCATTGATTCGAATTTGGAAAGCGGAATGTTATTGTCTTTTGGAGTTAAAGCCATAATAAAAGTTGCCTAATTAGTGCCACATTAAAATTACGGGAACAAAGTAAGATATTAAAAATAACTTCTAAATGTTTTTAACAAATTAATTAACAAAATGCTTTATATTTGTATTCCAAACAATGTTTGGTACATCATGAGTAAAAAAATACTGCTTAGCTCAAAAGAAATTCACATCATTTTACACCGTTTGGCCTGCCAATTAATTGAAAATCACACCAATTTTGAAAACACCGTTTTGATAGGAATTCAGCCAAGAGGCACCTATTTGGCGGAACGTTTGGTTTCTATTTTGGAAAATGATTACCACATTCCAAACGTGCAATTGGGATTGCTTGACATCACTTTTTA
>DATIRG010000152.1:0-4507 GCA_035470005.1 Lutibacter sp.
TGCAACTTTCCCGCCATCCCAGCAGGCCTTATACGTTAGACCATATTACTGCGCTTGCCGGAGAAACATTTATGGAATTGCACGGCGACCGAACATTTAAAGACGACAAAGCAATGGTTGGCGGATTGGGAAAAATAGGAAACCAATCGTTTATGTTTATCGGCCAGCAAAAAGGCTACAACACAAAAACGCGTCAATACAGAAATTTTGGAATGTCTAATCCGGAAGGCTACAGAAAAGCCCTGCGATTGATGAAAATGGCGGAAAAATTTGGGATTCCAGTAGTTACTTTATTAGACACACCTGGTGCTTATCCGGGATTGGAAGCAGAAGAACGCGGACAAGGTGAAGCCATTGCACGCAATATTTTTGAAATGACACGTTTAAAAACGCCTATTATTACCGTTGTGATTGGTGAAGGCGCTTCAGGCGGTGCCTTGGGAATTGGTGTTGGAGACCGTGTTTACATGATGGAAAATACCTGGTACAGCGTAATCTCTCCTGAGTCTTGTTCTTCTATTTTATGGAGAAGCTGGGAACACAAAGAAGAAGCCGCAGAAGCTTTAAAATTGACTGCGGAAGACATGAAAAAGCAAAAACTGATTGACGGAATCATTAAAGAACCGCTTGGTGGTGCCCATTTTGACCGAGAAACTGCTTTTAAAGAAGTAGAAAAAACCATTCTTAAAGCTTTTGATGAATTAAAAAAGCTAACGCCTAAAGACCTCGTAAAAAAACGCATGGAAAAATACGCCGAAATGGGTGTTTTTAAAGGATAGTTTTTTTATTTGTTATACGTTATTGGTTATATGTTATTGGTTATGATTTGTTGGTTTCAAGTTTTAACAAATAACGTTTAACATTTAAACGTTTAACATTTCAGCTTTTGGCTTTAAGCTTTTAACTTTAAACGTATTATGTATATTCTCTCGCCACAACAAACAGCAAGTGCAGATAAAGCAACCATTAAAAACAAAGGCATCACCTCTGTCGATTTAATGGAAACTGCCGCCACAAGTTGCTTTCAGTGGCTGCACAACAAACTGCAGGGTGAAAACAGAAACATTCAATTATTTTGCGGAATCGGAAACAATGGCGGTGACGGTTTGGTGATTGCCCGACATTTACACAAGCATAACTATCGCATAAATTGTTATGTTATTAACTTCAGCGACAAGCGAACTGATGAATTTATAGTTAATTATAACAAGCTTATTGAAATTGGTGTAAACCCAATCCCACTAAATAGCGAAAATGATTTTCCTGAAATTGGAGCCAATGATTTGGTGGTTGATGCTATTTTCGGAAACGGGCTTACCAGAAATCCGGAAGGATTCACCAAAAAATTAATCCAATTCCTTAACCATAAAAAAGTTTATGTCTTGGCCATCGACATTCCTTCAGGATTGTTTGGTGATAAATCGGTCACGGATAAAGCTTCAGTATTAAAATCTAGCCATATTCTAACATTTCAAACACCAAAACTGGCTTTTTTGTTGCCCGAAAATAAAGACTTTGTAAATACCTGGGAAGTGATTGATATTGGTTTAGACCAAAAATATATTGAAAGTTTAAAACCTAAAACCCATTTCACAACACTGGAAGACATTATTCCTTTATACAAAACCCGCAACAAATGGGATCACAAAGGAACTTATGGCCATTCGCTGATGATTGGCGGAAGTTATGGTAAAATAGGAGCGATTACGTTGGCTTCCAGAGCAGCCTTAAAAATTGGCAGCGGATTGGTTTCTGCATATATTCCAAAGTGTGGTTATCCGATTTTACAAATTGCTGTACCCGAAGTGATGGTTGAAGTGGATACCGATGACGAATTAACTTATTTCAATTTTAAAACAAATCCTACGGTGATTGGCATCGGCCCAGGAATGGGAACCGCAGAAAAAACAGCGCAAGGTTTTGAGAATTTTATAAAGGACAATAAAATTCCATTGGTAATTGATGCCGACGGCATTAATTTGCTTTCCAAAAACCAATTATTGCTGAACTATTTACCAAAAAACACTCTTTTAACACCGCATCCAAAAGAATTGGAACGATTGATTGGCACCTGGAAAAACGATTACGAAAAACTTGAAAAAGTATCGGAATTTTCCAAAAAGCATGGTGCAATTGTAATCATAAAAGGAGCGCATACCGTTGTTGTAAAAGGAGATGTATTATATTTTAATTCAACCGGAAATCCTGCCCTCGCAACCGGAGGAAGTGGTGATGTGTTAACTGGATTGATTACAGGATTGATTGCCCAAGGTTATGAGCCAGTAAATGCGGCACTTTTGGGCGTTTACCTCCACGGAAAAACTGCGGATATTGCTTTACCTGTAACCGGTTATGAAACTTTTAGCGCAACCACTATCTTTGACTATTTGGCAACTGCAATTTTAGAAGTTTCAGGTAAAAAAGAAGCGTAAAAAAAGCCCGAAAAACGGGCTCATTACTAAAATATTTTAAAGGTTTTTAATATTTGTAAACCATCGCGTTTATATTCATTCCCGCGCCTACTGAAGCCATCAATATTACATCACCTTTATGAAGACTGTGTGGTTTTAAGTTTCCGTGTTTGATCAAATCAAACAGCGTAATTACCGTGGCCACAGAACTGTTTCCCAACGTGTGGATGCTCATTGGCATCACAGCATGTGGAATATCCGTCTTATATAATCTGTAAAATCGTTTGATAATGGCCTCATCCATTTTTTCATTGGCCTGATGAATCAATATTTTCTTAACGTCTAAAATATCAAAACCACTTTTATCTAATGCCGCTTTCATCGCGGTTGGCACAAAACTTAAGCCAAATTCATATATTTTTCTGCCATACATTTTTATATAACGTATGTGATCGTCATCAGTTTTATCGAATGATTTTCCGAAAAACAGGTAAAAGCATTCTTCTAAAGTATAAGTTTGGGCCGCATAACTTAAAATTCCTGTTTTAGTGTTGCTTTCTAACGCCTCAACCACACAAGCGCCGGCACCATCAGAATAAATCATGGAATCTCGGTCGTGGTCATCTAAAACTCTTGAAAGTGTTTCTGTGCCTACCACCAAACATTTTTTTGCCATTCCTGATTTTATATAAGCTTCTGCTTGAATCAGTCCCTGAATCCATCCCGGACAACCGAAAAGAATGTCGTAAGCCACGCAATTCGGATTTTTTATTCCCAATCGGTGTTTCACCCTTGAAGCCAAACTTGGCAATATATCGCTTTGAGTAGCACCGCTTTTTACATCGCCAAAATTATGCGCCAAAATTATATAATCCAACTCCTCCTGATCAATTTTAGCATCTGCAATCGCTTTTTCGGCGGCAAAAAATGCCAAATCGGACGAATTTAATTCTGGACTTGCATAACGTCTTTCTTCTATGCCGGTAATCGACTTAAATTTTTCAATCACCAAATCATTTTCATAACCAAAAGGAGTACCGTCTTCATTTAAAAATTGATTGGTTAAAAAATCTGAATTTTTTTTAACCACTGTAGGAATATAGCTTCCTGTTCCTGTAATTACCGAATTTATTGCCATTATTATTATTTAAAAGGTAAAGATAATAAGTTTTTTTATTGCTTCTCCAATTCCGCTATTTTAATTTGCATCACTGTGGCAATAGAAAGTGCCCGTGATTTGGCCGCATGCGCAATTTCACCGCCAAAATGTTCATCAACAGTGTTATTGAAATGCAAAAGCCATTGCTTAAAATGTTCGCTTTTAAAAGGTTTTTTTGGATGTAATTCTAAGTGAGGCCGCATCGCATTTTTTTGATAGGTTCCTGAAAAAAACAAGATATTGTCCCAAAAATCGACCAAGGTTTGTAAATGTTCGGCTAAAAGCTCAGGATTGGAGAATTCATCAAAAAAATGATGCATTAAATCATCATTCATTAATTTGACGTAAAAATCTTTTACAAGCAAGTAAATGTCCTCTCGGTTTTCAATAGCTCGCTTCATTCGATTTTTATAAAAAAGTTTTATCGAAAGCTATTGGAAGTAAATCCAATACTGAATCGGTTTTAATAATTTCACCTTCTTCACCCATAAAATAAACCTCGATTTTATCCTTTTGTTTTATTTCGTATTCCGACAAGGTTTGTCTGCAAGCTCCGCAAGGTGCAACAGGTTCTTTAAGAATTTGGGAGGATGAACTTGCCGAAATGGCCAGCTTCAATATTTTTTTATGAGGAAAATCCGAAGAAACTTTCCATATAGCAACACGTTCCGCACACATCCCGGAAGGATATGCGGCATTTTCCTGATTGTTTCCAGTGATTATAGTACCATCTTCTAAAAGGAAGGCAGCGCCAACTTTAAACTTAGAATAAGGTGCGTAGGCATTTTGTTTGGCTTCAATGGCTTTATTCATCAAACCTTTTACAATAGTTGGCAATTCGTCAATGGAATCAAAAATGGTAATCTGGGTTTTTAGTTCAATTTTCTTCATCAAAAATTTTTGTTCTGGCTATTGGTTAGTTGCTTAATATGAATTT
>DATIRG010000153.1:0-1701 GCA_035470005.1 Lutibacter sp.
AAAATTGGTGCTGATAAAGATTTACAGGCTGCATTAAACAGCAGCAGTGAAGTATTTAACTTCTTGGCTTCAGTATCTAACAAATACGGCATTGGTTTTTGGAAACCGGGTGCAGGAATTATCCATCAAGTAGTTTTAGAAAACTATGCGTTTCCGGGAGGAATGATGATTGGAACAGATTCACATACCGTAAATGCTGGCGGATTGGGAATGATTGCCATTGGAGTTGGAGGTGCTGATGCTGTTGATGTGATGGCCGGAATGGCTTGGGAATTGAAATTTCCAAAATTGATTGGTGTGAAATTAACCGGAAAATTATCTGGTTGGACAGCACCTAAAGATGTGATTTTAAAAGTTGCAGGTATTTTAACCGTAAAAGGAGGAACAGGCGCCATAGTTGAATATTTTGGTGAAGGCGCAAAATCAATGTCCGCCACAGGAAAAGGAACAATTTGCAATATGGGTGCTGAAATAGGCGCCACAACTTCAACTTTTGGTTATGATGAATCAATAGAACGTTATTTACGTGCAACCGATCGTGATGAAGTGGCTGATGAAGCCAATAAAATTGCTTCTTATTTAACAGGTGATGATGAAGTGTATGAAAATCCTGAACTTTATTTTGACCAGGTTATCGAAATTAATTTATCCGATTTAAAACCTCATTTAAACGGTCCGTTTACGCCAGATTTGGCTACGCCAGTTGGTGAAATGACTGAAAAAGCCTTGAAAAATGATTGGCCTTTAAAAGTGGAATGGGGATTAATTGGTTCTTGCACAAATTCATCTTATGAAGATTTGTCAAGAGCAGCCTCAATAGCAAAACAAGCGGTTGACAATAAAATAGTTGCAAAAGCTGAATTTGGGATCAATCCAGGTTCAGAGCAAGTGCGTTTTACGGCTGAAAGAGATGGTTTATTGACCATTTTTGAAGATTTAAATGCTAAAATATTTACCAATGCTTGCGGACCTTGTATTGGCCAATGGGCTAGGGAAGGTGCTGAAAAACAAGAAAAAAATACCATTATTCACTCTTTCAACAGAAACTTTTCAAAAAGAGCTGACGGAAATCCAAACACCCACGCATTTGTGGCTTCACCAGAAATGGTTGCTGCAATAGCAATTTCGGGAAGGTTGGATTTTAATCCGATGACCGATTCATTGATTAATGAAGATGGTGTGGAAGTTAAATTTGCAGAGCCAACAGGTTTTGAGTTGCCTCCAAAAGGTTTTGATGTAGAGGATGCAGGATTTGTTGCGCCATTTGAAGACGGAAGCGGAATAGAAGTTTTGGTGAGCCCAACATCTGAAAGATTGCAATTGTTAGAGCCATTTCAACCAATTGGTACGAATGTGAAAGGCGCTAAGTTATTGATAAAAGCTTTTGGAAAATGTACGACTGACCATATTTCTATGGCAGGTCCTTGGTTGCGTTTTCGCGGACATTTGGACAATATTTCTAACAACTGTTTAATTGGAGCGGTAAATGCATTTGGCAAAGAAACCAACAAAGTTAAAAATCAATTGACAGGAGAGTTTGGTGCTGTGCCAGATACGGGAAGGGCTTACAAAGCGGCAGGCGTTTATTCGATTGTTGTTGGTGACCACAATTACGGCGAAGGTTCATCAAGAGAACATGCGGCAATGGAACCACGTCATTTGGGCGTTGCAGCGGTTATTGTGAAATCTTTTGCACGTATT
>DATIRG010000154.1:0-5819 GCA_035470005.1 Lutibacter sp.
ACAAGGTATTTCCCTCAAAATTGCTTCATTAAATATTTTTGCTGAAACGAATTTAAATGGCGGATTTATCCTTGAAAATATTCCTGTTGGAAATTATTCGCTGCAAATTCAGTTTGAAGGTTACGAAACGCAAGATTTTCCCTTCAACATTCTTGAAGCGAAAACCTATGATTTAGGTACCATATTTTTGCAAAAAGCGATTGTTGAAACTGCTGAATTAAGTTTGATTGTTTTAACCGATGAGGATTTGTTGGATGAAGAAGGAAAAACTTCCGATTATATTGCGGGTTTATTCCAGTCTTCCAAAGATGCCTATTTGCAGGCCGCAGCGTTCAATTTCAGTCAGGCCTGGTTTAAAGTTCGCGGCTACGATTCCAGCTACGGAACCATTGCCATCAACGGTATAGAAATGAACAAATTGTACGATGGCCGTCCGCAATGGAGCAATTGGGGCGGATTGAACGATGCCTTCAGAAATCAGGAATTTTCCAATGGCATTGCGGCTTCGGATTATGCTTTTGGCGGTATTTTAGGTTCCACAAATTTCAGCACCAGGGCTTCGGATTATCAGGCGGTGAAAAAAGTTTCGGTTTCCTCAACCAATAAAAGTTATACTGGCCGCGCAATGGCAACTTACGCTTCCGGATGGAACAAAAAAGACTGGGCTTTTGTGGTCTCGGCTTCACGCAGAATGGCGCAGGAAGGTTATATTGAAGGAACTTCATACAAAGCCTGGTCGGGATTTTTGGCCGTGGAAAAAAAGTTCACTAAAAAACACAGTTTAAATTTTACGGCTTTTGCAGCACCCAACAAACGCGGAAAATCTTCTCCAAACACGCAGGAAGTTTACGATTTAAAAGGCTACCAATACAATTCCTATTGGGGAAATCAGGAAGGCGACAAGCGGAATTCGAGAATCAAGGAAATTTTTGAGCCGGTTTTGATGCTGAGCCATTTTTATGAAAGTGAAAACACAACGATAAAGTCAACTTTGGCTTATCAGTTTGGGCATATGGGCAACAGCCGGTTGGGTTATTTTAATGCGCTAAACCCCGATCCGACTTACTGGAAATATTTGCCGAGCAATTTTTTGCGGTTTCCGGAGAATCCTGATTTTGCGAATGCGTATTTAACTGAACAGGAATTTTTGAAAAACGGACAACTGAAATGGAATGAATTGTACCAGGCCAATGTCGACAATGGCAATTCCTTGTATTATTTGTATGAAGATCGGGTTGATGACACGCAATTTTCTGCAAATTCGCTCATCAACGTAAAATTTAATGACCAGCTGAACTTCAACGGAGGCGTTTCCTTCAAAAATTTAAAGTCTGAAAATTATGCGAATATGCTCGATTTGCTGGGCGGAAACGGGTTTGTGGATTTAGACCAATATGCGCTGGGCGATGCGCAGCAAAATGACTTGAACAATCCGAACCGAACTGTTGTTGAAGGTGAACTATTTCAATACAATTACATAATCAATGCTTTTACGGCGAGCGCTTTTGGGCAAGTTCAGGGAACTCAAAATAACATCGATTATTTTGTGGGAATGAATGCAAAAAGCACCAATTACCAGCGGGATGGTTTGTTTAAAAACGGTACTTATTTTGAAAATTCCTTCGGAAAAGGTGAAAAGCAAAATTTTATGGATTTTGGCCTGAAAGCCGGCGCCACTTATAAAATCACCGGGCGACATTTGGTAACGCTAAACGGCGCTTATACCACAAACGCGCCCACCATAAAAACCGCATTCTCCAATTCACGTGTCAATAACAGCATCACGCCAGATTTAACGAGCGAGAAAATTGTGACTGGCGATTTAAGTTATGTTTTTCGGGCGCCAAAAATCCAATCAAGATTAACGGCTTATTATACAAAATTTAGCGATGCCATAGAAACTTCCTTTTTTTTTGCGGAAGGTTTGTTGGGTGATCAGGCCGATTTTGTGAACGAAATTATTACGGGTGTCGACAAAACGAATATGGGTGCCGAATTAAGTTTTGAATATCAGGTTTTACCCACCGTAAAACTGCTGGCTGCCGGTTCTGTAGGGCAATTTACCTACAGCAACAATCCGCAATTGTACTTAATTTCTGAGAGTTTTACCGATTTAAACAGCAATTTCGGGACGGCTTATTTAAAAAATTATCACACTTCCGGAACGCCGCAACGCGCCTATTCTTTCACTTTTGAATACCGTGACCCGGCCTATTGGTTTTTCCAGATAAACGCCAATTATTTAACAAACAATTATCTGGATATTTCTCCCTTGTTACGAACCAATAATTTTTATCTGGATTCCGACGGCGTGCCTTTTTTGGATGATGAAACCGGTGTGCAGGTGACCCAGGAGCAGGTTGACCATTTGTTGAAACAAGAAAAATTTGACCCTACTTTTTTGGTGAATGCAGTAGGCGGAAAATCGTGGAAAATTGATGATTATTATCTCGGATTTTTTATGGGCATCAACAATATTTTGGGAGAATTGTTTAAAACCGGCGGATTTGAGCAATCCAGAAAATCCAATTATCCCGAATTAAAACAAGACAAACAACTGGAAAAACCCATTTTCGGACCAAAATATTGGTACGGCGGAAAAACTTCATACTATTTGAATTTATATCTAAGATTTTAAAAATGAGCGCTATGAAAAACAATAAAAAAACACTAAAAATTGTCCAAATTCTTTTGTTAATTTTCCTTTTTGCAGGTTGCGTCAAAGACGGGGATTTTGAAACGCCGAATGTGGATTGCACCGAACCGCAACTTACTGCAACCACCACGATTCAGCAGGTAAAAGATATGTACAAATTTGGCGGCGGAAGCATTATTGAAACCGATATAGTTATGGAAGGTTATGTAGTTTCCAGCGATAAATCGGGCAATATTTACAAGTCAATTTCCATTCAGGACAAACCCGAGAATCCGACGGCAGCCATTAAAATTTCCATCAATCAAACCAATATTTATACCCGATACAATGTGGGGCGAAAAATTTATGTGAAATTAAAAGGCCTGGCGGTTGGCTACAGTTTTGGAAGCGTGCAAATTGGAGTGGCAACCGGAGCTGGTTTGGAAGGTATTTTAGGCTCGGAACTCGACAAATATATTGTGCGTTCCTGCGAAGTTGCCGAAATAATTCCGAAAAAAGTCGCCATTGCAGATTTGAATAAGGACATGCTGGAAATGCTCATAGAAATTGAAAATGTGCAGTTTAAATCGAGTGAAATTGGACAAGCTTATGGAAATGCCGATAACACCGTAACCATAAATCGGGTGCTGCAAAGCGTTGACAATTCCTGCAATTTTTTGGATGAGGTTATCCTAAGAAACAGCGGTTTTGCCAGTTTTAAAAACAATATGCTTCCTGAAGGAAAAGGAAGCGTGGTGGCTATTTTCAGCAATTATTATGACGATTTTCAACTTTATTTGCGCGATACGGACGATGTAAAATTAACGGAAACCCGCTGCGATGCGACCAATTCTTTTTTGCAAACGATTTCTTTGGCGGCAGTTAGGGAAATGTATCAAGGAAGTATGGTCGAATTTGGTGTAAGCAACAATTATGTTGTTGAAGGCTATGTTGTTTCAAGTGACGAAAATGGAAGTTTTGAGAAAAAATTGGTGATTCAGGATGCTGTTGAAAATGCAAAAGCAGGAATACAGTTGCTGGTTGATTCAGAAATATTGTCTGAACAATACAACATCGGCGACCAGGTTTTTGTAAAGTTAAATAAGCTTTATATGGCCAAAAAAGACGGAATTTTAACCATAGGTTTTCCAAAGGGAACCGCCATTACTGAAATTGCTGAAGAAAAAATTGGTGATTTCATTTATAACAGCGGCGAAAATTTTAGCATTATTCCCAGGGAAATTTTAATTACTGAGGTGCTAAATCCCGCTTTTGAAAATACGTTGGTTACAGTTACAAACATTCAATTGGTTCAAAACGAGCTGGGTTCGGCTTTTACGTATTTCAGCGGTACCAACAACGGATTTCGAACCTTGGAAACCTGCAACGAATCCACAAAATTATTGGTTTTCACCAACGGCAAAGCCACTTATGCAAACGAATTGTTTCCGCAGGGAAAAGGAAACGTCACCGGCGTTTTAAGCAACGTTCTTGAGCTGCGAACAAATTTGGATGTGCAGTTTTCAGCAACTTATGAAGTTTGCGAGGTTTTTGTTCCAAAAATCATGATTACCGAAGTCGCAGATCCTAAAAACAATGTTTCTGCGCGTTTTGTGGAATTGTACAATGCCGGAAATCGTGAAGTGAATCTAACGGGTTGGAAACTGAATAAATATTTAAACGGTTCAACCACAGTTTCGGGAACGCCATTGGGATTGACAGGCATCGTGATTCCCCCGGGCGGATTTGCCATCATTGCCGACAGCGAATATAAAACACTGTTTAATAACATTCCGGATATTGAAACCTCCTATATCTCCGGAAACGGCGACGACGTTTATGAATTGGTAAACAATACCAGCGCAAGAATTGATATTTTTGGTGTTATTGGCCAAGACGGAAGCGGCACAAATTGGGAATATGAAGATGGCCGTGCTATGAGAAATTTAACTATTTCTGCGCCAAATCCTATATTTACCATCAGCGAATGGACGGTTTTTTCGGCGGCTTCAAATGCGACAATTACAAATCCAAATTCACCACAAAATGCCCCGGATGGAT
The DNA here is from genome assembly GCA_035470005.1 of Lutibacter sp. Taxonomy (GTDB): domain Bacteria; phylum Bacteroidota; class Bacteroidia; order Flavobacteriales; family Flavobacteriaceae; genus Lutibacter. The sequence goes on from DATIRG010000154.1 coordinate 4,697, forward strand.
TTAATCCGAGAGAGAGATAAACAGGTTAGTTAATGCCGTTAGCTTTTACAAACGGCATTAACTGGGTGTTTTTAAATATTTTATGAATATTTTTTGGCTGTTAACTTAAAATTCATAACTTTATCACGCTAATAAAAGGATAAAAAAAATTGCTCCAATTTCCCCCATTTTTATTTGAAGCATTGGCTTAAACGTCTCTGTTTTTTGTTGGCTTATTATATAATTGGCCGTTTTGCTTTTTCGCAAAAAATCCGATTAATGATTGGTAGTTTTATCAGCTTCGATACTAAAATTGATAAAATTTTAATTGGGCGGTTACTGTTGGTTATCAAAAAACGAAAAAATTAAATATGAAATTTTAAAAAAGGAAAATGAAAAAAACAATTACCGACTTAAAAGACATCATTAGATTGGGTGGCGGAATGAATATAGACGCAACTTTATTTACCATTTCTGAATTATACGACTTTGCAATTCTTGCTGAAAGATCCGGAGCAATTATCAATATTAAAAATACGGAAGACCTTACAGTCAATAATTTAAAAGATATTGCTAAACTTGGTCGCGGGAAAGTAATTTTTAAATTTAAAACCATTGTGGATTAAAGCCGCAATTTTTTATAGATGTCTTAATTTATAAAGCAGCTTTATTTTTACTGAAGCTGCATTGTTTTCTATTTAACAAGTCTGCGCAAAGCAGCCCATTGTTTCAACATTTCTCTTGAATCCTGCGCCGGATAACCCAACACCGTTTTGCCCGCTTCAACATCATTCATCACACCAGAACCACCTGCCACTACTGCGCCTGAATGAACAGTCACGTGATCTTTAATGGAAGCGCTTCCGCCAATAACAACACCGTCTCCAAGCGTAACAGAACCTGCCAAACCGCTGTGGCCAGCCATAATGCAAGAGCGTCCCATAATGCTGTTGTGCGCAATTTGCACAAGATTGTCAATTTTACAGCCGTCGCCAATTTGTGTAGCGCTAAACTTGCCGCGATCCACGCACGAATTTGAGCCTATCTCCACATAATTTCCAATCACTACATTGCCAATGTGCGGAATTTTCACCAAACCCCTGCCATCTTCACTGGCACAATAGCCAAATCCGTCCCCGCCAAT
>DATIRG010000155.1:0-5128 GCA_035470005.1 Lutibacter sp.
TGCCCTTAAAAAGTTCGTTATTTTGTGTTGCAAAACCGGGATCGTTCACCAAAACCAAGACAATTTTGCCTTTTACATCAATGTTTTTATAATCGTCCCAGCCATATTCCGGAGCAATAATACCATAACCTGCAAAAACAATTTCAGCATTTTTTATTTCAATACTGTCTTTTAGATGAGGTGTCTTAGCAATATAATCTTTGGTATTTTCTAATATGATTTCACCATTTTTAGCATTTATGTTGATGCTTTTATCTGGACTGTAATTTAATTCAACAGACGGCACCTCCTGAAAATAATTTCCGTTGAAACCACCTTCAATGCCCAGTTTTTTAAATTCATCTGCTATGTATTGTGTGGTTTTTTCTTCCCCAATGGTAAAAGGTTTTCGGCCTTGAAATTCATCAGAAGACAATGCGATAACGTGTTTTTCTAAATCCGCTGCATTAATTGAGTTTTCAGCTTCTGAAGCCTGATCTTTATTTGAGCAACTGATTGCCGTTAAAATAATGGAGCAACTTATTAATTTTGATAAAATGTTCATCTTAAAAGTTTTTAAGCACAAATAAATTTGTGAATGAATAGATATCAAATGTAATAAAAAGCGGCAACTTATAAAGTTATTTTACAAACGATTAATCGAATTTAAAATAATTTTTTGATGCGATTTTTCAATAAAATTAGTTGCTGGGATACCATTTTTTTAAGCGGACTTCTATGGTTTTATTTTTTGAATTTACCAATTTTTTAAAGGCTTCCACATCACTAAATCCGTCTTGTCCCCTGTAATGAAAAGGATACACAATTTTTGGCTTAAAATCTAAAACAGCACTTGCAGCCTGATCTACAGTCATTGTATAAGGTAAATTCATACAAACAAAAGCGATGTCAATATTTTGCAGCGTTCTCATTTCCTGAATATCTCCTGTATCTCCCGAAATATAAATTTGTTTGTCATCAACCGTAATGATATAACCATTTCCCCGTCCTTTTGGGTGTCTTGAATTTGGTTCTTCCGGTAAATTATACATGGGGACTGCCGTGATGAAAAAATCCAAACGATGAACGCCTTGTCTGTTTTTAAGTTTAACGATTTCAGTCCCATATTTTTTAGGCAATTTTTTGGCTGATTCTTCTGGCAGGATAAAAATTGCTTTTGAGGTGTCAATAGAATCCAATGTTTTAAAATCTAAATGGTCTCCATGACTGTCGGTAATTAAAATAATGTCGGGCGCGTTGATGCCTTTGTACATTTTAGCACCACCATAAGGATCAACATAAATGGTTTTATTGTTATAGGTTAATACCAAACTGCTGTGCAAAATTGGCTGAATTTGTAGCGTGCCATTTTTTGTTTTTATGATGTCAATGTCCGGTTTTTGCGTCCAGCCAATACTTGAAATCAGCAATGAAATTGAAAGTAAAATTGGTTTTATTTGCATGAAATTTAGTTTATAAATTATAGATTTTCAAATATAGACTATAATTTATTTGCGCTCAAAACCTTAAAATGTTAAAAATCGAGAATAGCTAATTATAGTTTGCAGATTTACTATTAGCGAAAATTGTTCCAATTATTCTGTTTAAGGAAGATTTTATTTTTTTACTTATTGTAAAAATCTTTAACCCAAGCCACCATTTGGTTTTCGGTCATTGAATCTGCATCAAAAACTCCCTCAAGTTGACCAATAAGGCTAAGGTTGTTTTTGATTTCCTTTTCAAAAATAGTTTTCATAATTGAGGGACCGAAAAGTACAACGGCATCACAATCTTCAATTTCGTTTAATAATTTTTTAAGAAAATGATGGGTTTGCTGTATTTTTTTATTCGCCCAATTTTTTCCATAAGTAGTGTAATGCCCTTCAAATCTCCCATATTTTTTTGATTCTTCGGGTGTTCTCACTTTGGTATCAATATGAGATTCAATTGTTTTGACGGTTTTATCGCCGTTTGAAAGTTTAATAAGCACTGCTTGGTGCGTGTCTATCCAAATTCCAATGTTATTTTTCATAATTATTGTTTTAATAATGAAACAATTGGGGTAGTGTGATTTTTTGGAATCACCTATAAAATTACAAAAATAATCGCTTATTTTCAATGAATTACGCAAAAAAAAGCTGCAACATTTTTGTTGCAGCTTTTAACTTGTAGTAAGTTAAATAATTAGGTACTAAAAGCAATAGTTGTTTTCGGCAATTAGTTTTTCAGCAATCACATTTCGCAAAGCAATTGGATTCGGATTGTTCACATATTTGGTAAAACGTTTCAAACCCATCAACATAACGCGTTGTTCATCACCTTCAGAAAAATATAAAATGGCTTCTTTGCCAAAGGCATTTGCTTTGTCAACAGCATTGTATAAGTTTAATTTTGCCAGGGCAATTTGAACTTCCGCTTCTTTTTCTGAAGTAAATTTCACTACTTTTTCAGCTTTTAAGATGGCAGATTCTGCCATATATACTTCAATCATCACTTCAGCTGCGGCCAAAACCAATTGTTGGTGATTGTCTAAATCCATACCAAATTTTTGAACAGCTTTTCCTGAAATCATTAAAAAAGCTTTTTTCAATCGGGCAATCATTTCTTTTTCTTCTGAAAACAACACAGAAAAGTCGGGCGTGTCAAATGATGGAATTCCCATTAAACTGTTGCCTACTTCCATAGCCGGAGTCAACAAATCAATTTCGCCTTTCATCGCTTTTTTAAGCAGCATTCCAACCGTTAACAAGCGGTTAATTTCGTTGGTTCCTTCGTAAATTCTGGTGATACGAGCATCTCTCCAGGCGCTTTCCATAGGCGTGTCTTTAGAGAATCCCATGCCGCCAAAAATTTGGATTCCTTCATCAGAAACAAATTGGGAAACTTCAGACCCAAAAACTTTTATAATGGCGCATTCGATGGCGTATTCCTGAAAAGCCAACAATTCTGCATCTTGGTGCGATTTTCCTTCGGCCAAAAGTGCATTGATCATATTTTCAATGTCTTTTGCGGCACGGTAACTTCCGGCGTCCAAGGCAAATGCTTTGGTGCACATTTCAGCATATTTTTTCTGAATGGCGCCAAAACTTGAGATAGGCACTTTGAACTGAATGCGTTCATTTCCGTATTTAACGGATTCAGTGATAATTCTTCGGCTTGCGTCCAAACAGGCAGCGCCTAATTTTATGCGGCCAACGTTTAAGGAATTCATAGCTATTTTAAAACCTTCGCCTCGTCCTGCCAACATATTTTCTACAGGAATTAAGGTATCTCCAAAAAACACTTGACGCGTTGATGACGACATGATTCCAAGTTTATTTTCTTCGGCTCCCAAAGTAACGCCATTCGGATTTTTTTTGTCGAAATCCATAATGAATGCGGTAATATTTTTGTCGTTTTCAATACGCGCAAAAACAATAAAAATTTCGGCAAAACCTGCGTTGGAAATCCACATTTTTTGTCCGTTAATTTTATAATGTTTTCCATCGGCAGTTAATTTTGCTGTCGTTTTTCCTGAATTGGCATCACTTCCCGCTCCTGGCTCGGTTAAGCAATAGGCGCCAAACTTTTCGCCAGAGGTTAAAGCCGGCAGGTATTTTTGTTTTTGTTCTTCAGTTCCATAAAGGTAAATTGGCATCGTTCCGATACCTGTATGCGCGCCAAAAGCGGTCGCCACAGAACCTGTTGCAGACGACATATAATCGGTAACCAACATTGTTGAGATAAATCCCATGCCAATTCCGCCGTATTCTTCAGGAATAGAAACGCCTAAAAATCCCAATTCTCCGGCTTTGCGCATCACCGATTCCGTTAAAGCAAAATCTTTATTTTCAAAACGTTCTTTGTGCGGCCAAACTTCGCGGTCTATAAATTCAATCACCGCTTCCTTCATCATTTTTTGTTCTTCACTGAATTCTTCCGACACAAAAATATCCTCCGATTTAATTTCTTTGATTAGAAATTCTCCTCCTTTAGTTGTTTCCATTTTTTATTTGATCTTTAAGTTTTGTTAATTGGCTGCTGATAATAAAGCCTGATTGTTTTATTTTAATAATTCGTAAATTCCTGCTGCGCCTTGGCCCGTTCCAACGCACATAGTCACGATTCCGTATTTGCTTTTTCTGCTGCGCATTTCATTGAATAATTGCACAGAAAGTTTGGCACCAGTACAACCCAGCGGATGACCCAACGCGATAGCGCCGCCATTCACATTTACAATTTCCTGATTGATGCCCAACTCACGCATCACTGCCAAAGATTGCGAAGCAAAAGCTTCATTCAATTCTATTAAATCGATGTCTTTTAAGGTTAAATTTGCTTGTTTCAGCGCTTTTGGAATTGCTTTTACCGGTCCGATTCCCATCAATCTTGGTTCAACACCGGCTGCTGCGTAAGAAACCATTCGGGCGATTGGCTCAATGTTGAGTTCTTTCACCATATCTTCGCTCATCACCAGTAAAAATGCCGCGCCATCACTCATTTGTGAGGAATTTCCTGCAGTTACGCTTCCATCAGCCGAAAATACCGGACGTAAATTTGACAAAGCTGCTACGGAAGTTTCTTTTCTCGGACCTTCGTCTTTAGAAACCAAATAATTTTTAGTCTGTTTTTTTCCGTTCTCGTCAATAAATATTTCTTCTATATTGATGGGAACAATACCGCTTGTAAATTTGCCTTCAGCCTGCGCTTTTAAAGCTTTCATATGTGATTGAAAAGCAAATTCATCTTGGTCTTCACGAGAAACGTTGAATTGTTTTGCCACCGCTTCCGCAGTCAATCCCATTCCCCAATAATAATCTTCGTGACCTTCTTTGGCGATTTTATAATTGGGAACCGGGCGATAACCGCCCATTGGAATGTAACTCATACTTTCTACACCGCCTGCTATAATGCAATCGGCCATTCCGGATTGTATTTTAGCCACGGCAATGCTCACAGTTTCCAATCCTGATGCGCAATAACGGTTTATGGTCATTCCCGGAACATCATCAATTTTTAATCCCATTAATGAAATTAATCGTCCGATATTCAAACCTTGTTCAGCTTCCGGCATGGCATTTCCCACCATTACATCATCAATTCTTTTTTTATCCAACTGAGGAAAATCCTTCAATAAATGTTCAATCGTTTCTGCGGCAAGTTCATCAGG
>DATIRG010000156.1:0-4222 GCA_035470005.1 Lutibacter sp.
TCACGAAATCAATCACTTTTTGTCGGCCTTCGTCATCAAAATCAATATCGATATCGGGCAAAGAAACCCGATCCGGATTTAAGAAACGCTCAAAAAGCAAATCGTATTTAATGGGGTCAATATTGGTGATCCACAAACAATAAGCAACAACAGAACCTGCTGCCGAACCCCTGCCAGGACCAACCGCAACATCCATTTTACGCGCTTCTAAAATAAAATCCCAAACAATTAAAAAGTAGCCAGGATAACCCGTTTTTTCAATAACCGACAGCTCAAAATCAAGCCGTTCAATAAGATCATCAGTCAATATTTCGCCATATCTTTTTTTCGCACCTTCATAAGTCAAATGGCGCAAATAGGCATTTTCACCTCTAACGCCGCCGTCGATGGCGTCTTCCGGATTTACAAATTCCTGTGGAATGGCAAATTTTGGCAGCAACACGTTACGCGCCAAGGTATAAATTTCAACTTTGTCTGCAATTTCCTGAATATTTGTAATGGCTTCAGGCAAATCGGCAAACAAACTTTTCATCTGTTCCTGCGATTTGAAATAGTATTCGTTATTTGGCAATCCGTAGCGAAAACCTCTTCCTTTTCCTATGGGTGTTGCTATTTTTTCGCCATCTTTTACGCACAATAAAATATCGTGCGCTATTGATTCCTCTTGTTTTGTATAATAGGTATTGTTGGAGGCGATTAACTTTACCTGGTGTTTTTTTGAAAATTCAACCAGCACTTCATTGACGTGATTCTCATTTTCCTGATCGTGGCGCATCACTTCCAAATAAAAATCGTCTCCAAATTGTTCCTTCCACCAAATCAAAGCTTCTTCGGCTTGCTTTTCGCCAACATTTAAAATTTTGCTCGGGATTTCTCCAAACAAATTCCCGGAAAGCACCATTAAACCTTCTTTGTATTTTTCAATAATATTTTTATCGATTCGCGGAATGTAATAAAAACCTTCGGTATTGGAAATCGATGACATTTTAGCCAAATTATGATAGCCAATTTTGTTTTTAGCCAAAATAACTATATGGTAGCCGTTGTCTTTTTGAGATTTGTCTGTATGATCTTCACACACATAAAATTCACAGCCCAAAATTGGTTTTATGGGAAGTTTTGCTTCTTGACCTTCCGCTAAATTTTCATTGAATTTTTCGATGGATTTGTTGTAATCCAGTGCTTCCTTTATAAAGTAAAAAGCGCCCATCATATTTCCTGTATCGGTTAAGGCAACCGCCGGCATTTTGTCTTTTATGGCCGCTTGAAGCAGTTTGCTGACACTGGAAGTGGACTGTAAAATGGAAAATTGTGAATGGCAATGCAAATGGGCAAAATTTGCATTTTCAAGGACTTTAGAAGTGCCTTTAACGGGTGTTATTTCTTCAGAATTTTCTTCGGATTTTGTTTTTAATCTTTTGCTTTCTTTTTTTAGGTCGATGTGTTTTAAGCCGATTACATCAATCGCGGTCGGATTTTTTGCTTCAAACGATTCAAAATAATCCGAAGAAACCTTGAGTTCCTCTTTCGTAAAAACACGTTTCCGAATTAATTCCAGAAAACAACGCGTGGTGGCTTCCACATCGGCAGTGGCATTGTGTGCTTCACCAAAAGGCGCATTGAATAAATATTGGTGCAATTCAGTTAACGTAGGAAATTTAAATTTACCGCCGCGTCCGCCTTTAAGCTGGCACAAGTTTGCCGTGGTTTCGGTACAAGTGTCCAAAACCGGCAAATCATTTAAATTGGTTGCAAATGCTTTTCTGTGAAATTCGCTACCCATAATATTTAGGTCGAACTTCACATTTTGGCCAACCACAAAAGTAGTTTTGGCAAGCACCTCATTAAAAAGTTGTAAAACAACAGCTAAATCTTCCCCTTTTTCTTCGGCCAATTGGGTTGAAATTCCGTGAATTTGTTCCACATCATACGGAATATTATAGCCATCAGGTTTGATCAAAAAATCTTTTTGTTCAATCAATTCACCATACTTATCGTGCAGTTGCCAAGCAATTTGAACACATCTAGGCCAATTGTCAATGTCGGTAAACGGGGCATTCCAGTTTTTAGGTAAACCGGTGGTTTCTGTGTCAAAAATTAAAAACATGTGGCTGAATTTTTTGCTTTAAATGAGTTTTTAAAAGTAACAATTTAATAAATTTTTCACTTCCATAGTTCCGTTTTTTTATTAACAATCCTAAATTTTTCATAAATGTTTAACGGAAACAAAGAAAGCCAAATGACTTCATACATAAACCTGTAAAATAGTGCATAAATCACAAAAGTTACGTTAGCATTTTGATGATCGAAAAAACTAATATTAATCATATTAAATTGGTTTTTAATGCCGTAATTTTAGGGTAGTCGTTCAAGAAGTTGTTGCATTTATGGAAAAACTTGATAAAAATAGCGGTACGCCAATTGGCGATAATTTGGTTAAGCACCCGGGATTGATCTCTAAAATTTCCAAAAATTCTGTAACGGTTTACTTCCTTGGAAATATAAATTGTGTAGCGTGTAACGCAAAATCGGCTTGTGGCATTTCTGAATCAGGTGCCAAAGAAATTGAAATTTTCGGGAACAATCAAGAGTTTGTTTTAAATGAGATTGTTGCCGTTGTCATGAAAAAAAGTTTGGGATTGAAGGCAGTATTATGGACGTATGTTTTTCCTTTTCTGTTGATGTTTTTAACACTCATTATTTCCATATCTTTTTTTGCTGAATGGCTGGCGGGATTGTTTTCATTGCTCATTTTGATTCCATATTATTTGACAATTTATTTTTTTAGAAACACATTCAAAAACGTCTTTAAATTTTACATTCAGACAAAAAATTAATATGGCAAATGCGGTATTAAACAGTGTTTTATTGCTGGCTTCTCTCGGAATTATTGCAGCGGTGGTGCTGTATGCTGTTTCCAAAAAGTTTTATGTTTATGAAAATCCCTTAATTGCAGAGGTTGAAGAATTGTTGCCGGGAGCAAATTGTGCAGGATGCGGTTCGCCGGGCTGCAAAGCTTTTGCTGAAATGTTGGTGAACACGGAAGATATTTCTAGCTTATTTTGTCCGGTTGGCGGCAATGAAGTGATGAAATTAATTTCAGTAAAATTGGAAAAAGAAGTCGCTGAAAAAAATCCGACAGTTGCTGTTTTGCGCTGTCAGGGAAGTTGCGAGGTAAGGCCAAAAACCAGTGAGTTTCAAGGACCAAAATCGTGCGCCATTTCCGCAATGATTTATGGCGGAGAAACGGATTGCCAATATGGCTGTTTGGGTTATGGCGATTGCGTGGAAGTTTGCAAGTTTGATGCGATGTATGTGGATGAAGTTACGGGTTTGCCGGTAATTGTTGCCGAAAAATGCACTTCCTGTGGTGCCTGCGTTGCCGCTTGTCCTAGAACAATCATTGAAATGCGGCCAAAAAATAAAAGGGATTTAAAAATATATGTGGGCTGTTTAAATGAAGATAAAGGCGGAATTGCCAAAAAAGCCTGTGCGCTTGCCTGTATTGGCTGCTCAAAATGCGAAGAAATTTGTCCGAAAGGCGCTGTTACAATGCTTAACAATTTGGCTTATATAGATCCGGTATTTTGCACATTATGCAGAAAATGCGTTGATATTTGTCCGACCCATTCCATTATTGAAACCAATTTTCCGCCGAAAAAAGAAAAGATTTCGGAAAAAAAGGAGGCTAACATAAAACATGAAAAAATGGAAACCGATGCTTAAAACATTTCCAAAAGGTGGGGTTCATTTGGCTGACAATAAATTATCGGCCGGACAGGAAATAAAGCGATTGCCCGTTCCTAAGGTAGTTTATGTGCCTGTTTCTCAACATATGGGAATTCCTGCTGAAATCATTGTCGGTGTAAAAGACAAGGTTGAAATTGGCCAGATTATCGCAAAATCGGGCGGATATATTTCATCCAATATTCATTCACCGGTTGCAGGAACGGTTACCAAACTGGATAAAATTATTGACACCAGCGGTTATAAACAGCAGTGCATAGTGATACGAACTGATGAAAAAAACATCGCAAATTTTAAAGAAATTACCTATCCTTTAAAAACAGATATCGATTTAAATCCGCAGGAAATTATCCGGCGAATTTCCGATTCCGGCATAGTTGGCTTGGGTGGCGCAACTTTTCCTTCGCATGTCAAGTTGCATCTGAAAGAAGATGAAAAAATCGACTTCCTTATTGTAAACGGCATTGAATGTGAA
>DATIRG010000157.1:0-1893 GCA_035470005.1 Lutibacter sp.
AAGTATTTCCAATCTGGATTATGACATTATTGGTTTAAGTTACTACCCAATGTGGCATGGAAAAAATTTAGAAACGTTAAAACAGAACTTAATAACAATTTCAAATACGCACAACAAAGCCATTTTTATTGCAGAAACTTCGTATCCTTTTACTTTGGGCTGGAATGATTACACCAACAACATAATAGGTTTGGAATCCCAAATTTTATCCCAATTTTCAGCAACGCCTCAAGGTCAGAAAGACTATTTAACTGCCATAAAAGAAATCATAAATGAAGTTCCGAAAGGAATTGGATTTTGTTATTGGGGCGGCGAATGGGTTAGTTATAAAGGAAATACAGCTTCCAACGGTTCCTCATATGAAAATCAGGCATTTTGGGATTTTGAAAACAAAAGCTTGCCAATATTGGCCTGTTTTAATTAGTCGCTCCTATCGATGCCTAAAGTTTTTTTGCCCTTAAAAAAGTGATTCCCTAAAAGCAAAAAATATCTATAGAGCCATTTGGCAAGATTCTTGCGTCTATCCGCATAGTTTTAAAGATTTAAACGGCAACAAAATTGCATAAACAATAATATGTTGACATTTGTAAGATCTTTAGCTTAATTTCGCCATAATATAGACTTTGATGTATGCAGTTCTTGGAAGATCCCCGTTTTAAAAAATACCTGAAATACTTTTTAATAACAATTTCATCGCTTATCTTGTTTAGCGTGCTGTTCTTTTTTGCAGTTTATATAGGCATTTTTGGATCATTACCCAACAAAACAGAACTGGCGGCCATCAGCAATCAGGAAGCGACACAAGTTATTTCTTCCGACAATGTTGTGATAGGAAAATTTTTTTCAGAAAACCGCACCAATATCTCCTGGGACAAACTGCCCGATCATCTTAAAAATGCGTTGATTGCCACTGAAGACAAGCGTTTCTTCACCCACAAAGGCTATGACATTCAAAGTTATTTTCGTGTATTTTTTAAAAGTGTTTTAATGGGCGACAATAAAGGAGGTGGCAGCACCCTCACCCAGCAACTGGTTAAAAATTTATACGGCCGCAGCAATTATAGTGTTTTGAGTATGCCGGTAAATAAAATAAAAGAAATTATTATTGCAGCACGGATGGAGCATATGTTTACTAAAGAAGAACTTTTATTGCTCTATCTAAATTCAGTGCCGTTTGGTGAAAATCTTTACGGAGTAGAAACTGCTTCCCAAAGGTATTTTAACAAATCTGCCAGCAAATTAAAGGTGGAAGAATCGGCTGTTTTGGTGTGATTGTTAAAGGCAAACACTTATTTTAATCCGCGTTTGAATCCGAAAAATTCTCTTGAACGTAGAAATATGGTGTTGGATTTGATGGGAAAGCAAGGTTATTTAACAGTTGAGGAAGCCGAACGTCTGCAAAAATTGCCCCTAAAATTGAACTATGAAAATGCTACTTTAAATGCGCCAGCCGGTTATTTTGTGCATCACGTAAAGAAAAAAAGTTTGGAATTATTGGAAGAACTCAAAGACGAAAACGGCAAGCAATACAATCTTGAAACAGACGGACTTAAAATATACACTACGCTGAATATGCAGGTTCAAAAAATGGCGACAGATGGCATTAAAAAACATATGGGCGCAATGCAAAAAGTGCTGGACAAAGAACTTGAAAATCACAATTTCAAAAAAGGCTGGCTCGCAAAATTAAATGCTGAAGGTAACTTAACAGCTAAAGATAAAGAAAAAAGAGCTATTGAAGTGTTCGACTGGAAAGGTGTAACCACAAAAAAAATGAGCAAAATAGACAGTTTGTGGCATTATTATAAAATGTTGAATGCTGCGGTGCTCATCACCAATCCGAAAAACGGTGCCATTATTACCTGGGTTGGCGGCAACGATTTTAGAAAACTT
>DATIRG010000158.1:0-1687 GCA_035470005.1 Lutibacter sp.
GTGATTTGGTATTGTTTTTCTTTTTCGGTGGCCCTTATAACTTCCTGGGGCAATACTGTTGGCGATCCTTTGCTGCTTAAAAACGTGTTTACGCCAATAATTGGAAATTCACCATTGTGTTTTAAGGTTTCGTAATACAAGCTCTCTTCCTGAATTTTACTGCGTTGGTACATGGTTTCCATCGCGCCCAAAACACCGCCGCGCTCTGTAATTCTGTCAAATTCGGCATAAATGGCTTCTTCCACCAAATCGGTCAATTCTTCAATAATAAATGAACCCTGAATCGGATTTTCATTTTTGGTCAAGCCCAATTCTTTATTGATAATCAACTGAATAGCCATTGCCCTGCGAACGCTTTCTTCCGTTGGTGTTGTAATTGCTTCATCATAAGCGTTGGTGTGCAAACTGTTGCAATTGTCGTAAATGGCATACAAAGCCTGCAAGGTGGTACGGATGTCGTTAAAGTCAATTTCCTGCGCATGCAAACTTCTTCCCGAAGTTTGAATGTGGTATTTCATCATTTGGGCTCTTGCGTTGGCGCCGTATTTTTCTTTCATGGCTTTCGCCCAAATTTTGCGGGCAACCCTTCCAATTACTGCATATTCCGGATCAACGCCATTGGAAAAGAAGAAGGATAAATTCGGTCCGAATTCATTAATGTCCATACCTCTCGACAAATAATATTCCACATAGGTAAATCCGTTTGCCAAGGTAAATGCCAATTGCGAAATTGGGTTGGCGCCGGCTTCTGCAATATGATATCCTGAAATGGAAACCGAATAAAAATTGATGATGTTGTTGGCAATAAAATATTCCTGAACGTCACCCATCAAACGCAAAGCAAATTCTGTGGAAAAAATACAGGTATTTTGCGCCTGATCTTCTTTTAAAATATCGGCTTGTACCGTTCCGCGGACTTTGGTGATGGTTGCTGTTTTTATTTTTTTGTAAATGTCTATCGGCAAAACTTCATCTCCGGTAACGCCCAGCAATTGCAAACCCAATCCGTTATTTCCTTCCGGCAATTCGCCTTGATATTGCGGACGGGCAATGCCTTTTTTCTTGTAAATTCCTTTTATTTTTTCTTCAATTTCCTTTTCAAGTCCGTTGGCTGTGATATATTTTTCACATTCTTGATCAATTGCTGCATTCATAAAAAACGCCAGCATCATTGGTGCCGGACCGTTAATAGTCATAGAAACTGAAGTCATTGCATTTGTCAAATCGAAGCCTGAATACAATTTTTTGGCATCATCCAAACAACAAATGGAAACGCCTGCATTTCCAATTTTTCCATAAATATCGGGACGGCTGTGTGGATCGTTTCCGTATAAAGTCACGGAATCAAATGCGGTGGACAAACGTTTTGCAGGAAGTCCCAAACTTACGTAATGAAAACGTCGGTTCGTGCGCTCAGGTCCGCCTTCGCCGGCAAACATTCTTGCAGGATCTTCACCTGTTCTTTTAAACGGAAACAAACCTGCGGTATAAGGAAATTCACCGGGAACATTTTCTTCTAAAGTCCACAATAATAAGTCACCCCATGCCTCATATTTTGGCAGGGAAATTTTAGGAATTTGCGTGTGTGATAAAGATTCGCTATGAGTTTTTATGTTTAAATCTTTTCCGCGAACATTGAAAGTAAAAACGTCATTTTTATAGGATTGTTTTTTGGCTTCCCAATTTA
>DATIRG010000159.1:0-3376 GCA_035470005.1 Lutibacter sp.
CAATTCATAATCGTTTCCTTCAGGGATTACGGTAATAATATTGTCATAATACCCTAAATTTTCTTTGATGTTTTTTGCTTTTCCCGTTAAAACATTGCCACTGATAATTCTGTTGTTGTTTCCTTTGATTTTTCCTTGAACCAAAGAAGTGATTGTAGAACCAATTTTTGTTTTGTAGTATTTCGGTGCTTCAACAGATGAACCAGCCAGTGCAACAATGCGTTCGGCATTAAATTTCCCTGTCAAAAATAATTCTCCTATAATTACTAAATCCTGCGGATTGATTGTCCAAACAGTTTCACCCTTATTTACAGGACTTATTTTATTAATTTGTGTGCCTACATTTCCTGAAGGATGTGGGCCTGAAACTTTATGCAAGTTTATATTGTTCAATCCGGCAAAGGGTGAATTTGCATTTTTTCCAATGGAAACATGAACTTCCCCTGAAGTTAATTTGCTCAAAGCTGTGATTGCTGCCTGCAATTCTTTTTCTTTTCCTGCCAAAACATAGTCGTAGTCGGCGGCTAAAGGCGCACTGGCATAAGCAGAAACAAAAATAGCTTTTGGTGTGTTTGCAGGATTTGCAATCACATCATAAGGTCTTTGTTTGATAAATGGCCAACAACCCGATGCCAATAAATGACTTATAATTTCATCAGCCATCATCGCTTTTGGATCTTTTACACCAAAATCGACAAATTGTTGTTGCGTATCGGCTTTAATTTTAATGGCCAATATTTTTCTTTTTTCACCGCGAATAATATCCAGCACTTCACCGCTAACCGGAGACGGAAATTTCATTTCCTCGTTGGCTTTGTTATAAAATACGGCTTCTCCAGCTTTTAACTGAGCGCCAACTTTTACGGATAATTTAGGAATTATACTGTGGAAATCTTCAGGTATCAATGTGTAAACATCACTGGTTATTGCATTTTCGGTAAATTTTTCGGCTTCACCTTTTAGCTTAATATCCAGACCTTTTTTAATATGAATGTCCTTTGACATATATCTTAAGTTTATTTAATAGTCTTTAAAAAACGGAGCAAAAATACAATTTATACCTTAGTATTCTATGTTTTTTATCATATTTTCGTAGAAAAATTTGTTCATGACGACTGTGGTATAGTTTTCGTACTTTTAGCAATATAATTACATGGAAAATTATTTAAAAACAGCAGTGCTTAAATTTTAAATTATGATAAAAAACGGCTTACTATTTTTTTGTTTTTTATGCGTTGTTCAATTTGGGTTTTCCCAAACTGAGGGCACGGATGCCGCACATATTAAAACCATCATATTAAAACCGGTGGCCATAAATTCTTATGCGCCAATTATTCAGCTTGGTGAAAAATTACTGTTGACTTTTGATGATTTAAATGCTGATGAACACACTTATTCATACAAAATTGAACATTGCAACATAGATTGGAGCAAGTCCAATTTGCTAAAATCTGAATTTGTAAACGGTTTTGCCGAAGACAGAATTCGTGCTTATGAAAATTCATTTAACACCTTGCAGCCCTATACTAATTATAGAGTGACCATTCCAAATGAAACCACGAAACTTACCATTTCAGGAAACTATAAAATTTTCGTTTTAAATGAAGATGAAGAAGTGGTTTTTTCGCGTCGTTTTGTTGTTTATGAACCAATTGTCACAGTGGGTGTTGCGATTTTTAAAAGCAGGGATATTTCTTACTTCAATACGAAACAATCGGTTGAGTTTACCATCAATACGCCAAACCTGCTTATTAACAATCCGAGCGAAGAAATTTCCCCGGTAATTCTTCAAAACAACAATTGGCAAAATGCCATTACGGGCTTAAAACCACAGTTTTTTAGAGGTAATCAATTGCTTTACAAATACAATAAGGAAACAAGTTTTTGGGCCGGAAACGAATTTTTATATTTCGATTCCAAATCCATCAGAAGTTCTTCCTTAAATATCGCCAATGTTGAATTGGGCGAAGATTTATATCATACCTATTTATTTACCGATGAAGAAAGAAGGAATCAGCCTTATACTTTGTATCCGGATGTTAATGGAAATTTTGTAATCAGAAATTTAAATGGGGAAAACAGCAATACGGATGCCGATTACAGTTGGGTATATTTTTCTTTAAAAACTTCACAAAACCTTGAAGGCAAGGAAATTTATGTGAACGGAAACTTTAACAATTGGCAATTAAACGATGCAAACAAACTAACATATAATGAAGCATTGGGCTTGTATGAAGCCAAATTGCTTCTGAAACAGGGATTTTACAATTATCAGTATGTCACCAAAGCAACAGACGGCACCATTAGCACCCATGATATTGACGGGTCTTTTTACAATACAGAAAATGATTACACCGTTTTGGTGTACTATAAAAAATTTGGAAGCAGGTACACAAAAGTGATTGGCGTAGGTTATGGCAACTCCGAAAAAATAAACAACTAATATCTTTGTTTGAAATATTTAGTATCTTTGAGCATTAAAAAACAAGTAAGTCGCTATGGTACAACAAGTAACAAATGGCATTAAAATATCAGTCACTTCTAATTTCGAAGGCACAAGCTATCGAAATTTCAGGTTGTATTTTGCTTTCAGCTATGAAGTTACCATCGAAAACCAAAGCAACGACACTGTGCAACTTTTAGAGCGCCAATGGACGATTTTTGATTCATTAAACCACAACGAAATCGTTGAAGGATCTGGTGTTATTGGAAAAAAACCCATTTTAAAACCCGCAGAAAAATACACCTACAGGTCGAATTGCTTTTTAACATCTCCAATAGGAGCAATGAAAGGTTTTTACAGCATGGTAAATTTTACAAATTCAAGCACTTTTAAAGTGTACATCCCCACTTTTCAATTAATGGTTTCCAGTATTCATAACTAAGCTTTATGAAATTTCAGCTTCAACGGTTTCGAAATAAACAAGCCAAAGGATTGGAGTGTTTAAATTGCGGTATGCCACTGTTGCAGAATGAAAATTTTTGTTCTTATTGCGGTCAAAAAAACACCACCAGCAAATTAAGTATCGGGAATTATTTTAATAAGTTGGTTTCAGGATTTTTTTCTTATGATTCCCAATTTTGGACCACCTTTATTCCGTTACTCATTAAACCAGGAAAAGTGGCCAAAGAATACATTCAGGGAAAACGCGCCAAATACGTAAATCCTTTTCAATTATACCTGCATGTTTCCATCATTTTCTTTTTGATATTGGGGATTTCAATGAAGTTTGACAGCATTAAAAATCCGGTAAATAATATTACAACAACTAAAAAAACCTTGGATTCCCTTTCAAAATTGAATCCGCAACAGAAAGACTCCATCAAAGCAAGTCTAAAAAATAAAATTGCCGAAAGCAAACAAATCGATTCCGCT
>DATIRG010000160.1:0-8842 GCA_035470005.1 Lutibacter sp.
TATTTTTAAAATAAAGATTGACATTTTCCTGAAACAAAATAGGTTTGGCAACCGCAACTCAGGACAAAAGTATTGCCGAAAAAGTTACAATAAAAAATTCCATACGGTATTTTTTGGAGAAACCCAATAAACGGTTAAATATTTGCGCGTCAAAAGCGTTGCCTGTAACTTTTTTACTCATGTTTTATAATTGTTTTTGGATAGGTTACCTGAGTTAAAAATAAGCCTTGCGCAGGCGCTGATGGCCCGGCGTTGCACCTATTTTCACTTTCAATAACTCTTTTAAATTCTTCCAAAGTCATTTTTCCTTTTCCTATTTCTATTAAAGTGCCCACAATGGCACGCACCATATTTCTTAAAAAACGATCGGCGGTAATGTGAAATACCAGCAATTGGTCTGTTTGTTTCCAGCCAGCCTGCATAATGTTGCAGTTATACGTTCTTACGTCCGAATTTGAACGGGAAAAACACTTAAAATTGGTGTGTGTTTTTAAGATTTCAGCTGCCTCATTCATTTTTTCAACCGCCAATTTTGTAGTGATTAACTGCCAGGCGGTTTCCGTTAAAAACGGATTTTTTCCCAAGAAAATTCGATATTCATAACTTCTTCTTGTTGCATCAAAACGCGCATGGGCATTTTCTGTGGTTTCAAAAATATCGTAAACAACAATATCATTCGGCAGCAATCCGTTTAATTTATAAATAATTTCTTGCGGATTAAATTCATTTTCAATGTCCACGTGCGCAAAAAATTCTTCTGCGTGCACACCGGTATCCGTTCTTCCGGCGCCAACAACTTCAATTGGTGTTCTGAAAATGGTCGAGAACGCTTTGTTCAATAATTCTTGCACCGTTATCGCGTTGGGCTGCACTTGCCATCCGTGATAATTGGTTCCTTTATATGCTAATTTGATAAAATATCTCAATTGAAATGTTATTTTTGTGCAACTGCAAATATACGGCATATTTGTGAGTTCCTAATTCTACAACCAAATGAAAAAGATTTTATTGCTTTCTGATACCCACGGTTATATTGATGACCAGATTTTAAAATTTGTGAAACTGGTTGATGAAGTTTGGCATGTGGGCGATATTGGTTCTTTTGAAGTGGTTGACGCAATAAAAAAACTAAAACCATTGCGGGCAGTTTATGGAAATATTGACGATGCATTGATGCGGGCCGAGTTTCCGTTGGACAATAGGTTTAACATTGAAAAAGTTGCTGTTTGGATGACACACATTGGCGGTTACCCTAATAATTACAATCCGAGAGTTAAGGAAGAACTCGCGGTAAATAAGCCAAAATTATTTATTACCGGCCATTCGCATATTTTAAAAGTGATGTTTGACAAGAAACTGAATTTACTGCATATGAATCCGGGCGCTGCAGGAAAATATGGATTTCATACAGTTAGAACGATGCTTCGGTTTCAAATTCAAGAAGATACGATTACTAATTTGGAAATTATAGAACTTGAGAAAAGGGCTTAAATTTGAGAAGTTATATGTTAAAAGGTTAAATGTTTCAATTAATAATTAAGCTGCGTTAGGGATTGAACGGTATGTCTGAGCACGCCCGTTTTTCACGGGATGCGAGTAGTGAAAGCCCGACCCGCAGGGGAACGCCCTAAAATAATAAAACCATTTCAAACGAATTTGAAATGGTTTTTGCACACTAATATACAAAGATTATAGGTTTATCGCAATCTATCCACAGATTTCACGAGTTCTTCATCCTTTTTGATTGCTTTGTTGGCCAAAGCCACAAAAACAATTGTAAAAATAGGAATGAGCAACCCAATACCCTTCTCAGAAACTTGCGTTTCTCCAGATAAGTTTTGTGTAAAATACACGAGTATGCCTACTAAAATAAAATTAATCAAAATTGCCAAGCGCCCTAAGACAAATTGTAGCTGTCTTTTTTTAAACTGAAAAATTGTGATAAGCGTTAGGATGGCTGATGCTATGAACAAAACAAAAACACTTGCCAATAACAAATTGCCAGAACTTAGTGAATCCAAGGCGAAAAATTCAGTTCCTTGCTCCATTACCCATAAATTAAGAAAGAAAATAAATCCTCCTGAGAGCGCTGTTGCAAATAATAAATATATCGACTGTATTCTTTGAATCATATTTATGCCAATTAAGGCAAAAATACGTTTTATTTTTAAAGATTAAAAGATTACTATCTAAAATAAATTATTATATTTGCAATGTCCTACCGCATAATTATATACAGGACCTACAAAAAAATTATCACCACCCAAATTAACTCAAAATGAAATTCTTAATTTAATAAGATAACAACATTTATTCACTAACAATTATTACATATTTACATAATGTTTGAAATTTCCGAACTAAAGGATAAATCTCTTTCAGAATTACAAGAGATTGCTAAAACCGTTGGAGCAAAGAAGTTTAGCCAATTAAAAAAACTGGATTTAGTTTATTTGATTCTAGATATTCAAGCCGCTGCCCCTCCGGTAATTACCAATAAAGAGGTCTTGTCTGACGATGACAAGCCAAGACGTAAAAGAATCGTAAAAAAAGCTATACAACCCAAATCTAACAAAAACCTTCCTTCTTCACAACCTCAAAAAGAAAAAGCGCCAGAACTTTTCGCCGCGATTACAACGACTGAAGTTGAAGAAGCTGCAACACCAGAAAAAGTTGCTATTGTAAAAAAACCATTTAAAAAAGCGATAAAAATTGCGCAAGCTACCCCTGTTGACAATACCGAGGTTGAAACTGTTGAAACACCTCCAGTTAGAACTGGTGTGGTAAAAGTAGCCATTAAAAAATCTGCAAGATTAGAAGCAAAAACTGAAACAGAAATTCAGCCAGAAAGCATTGAAACTACTGTTGATGTTACTGAAAACGAACAAGAAAGGCAAGTTCAAAACCAGCCTAAACAACCAATTAAACAGCCTAAACAACAAGGAAACCAGCAACAAGGAAACCAACAACAAGGAAACCAACAACAAGGAAACCAACAGCAAGGAAACCAACAGCAAGGAAACCAACAGCAAGGCAATCAGCAACAAGGCAATCAACAGCAAGGCAACCAGCAAGCAAACCAACAAAGAGATAAAGGTCCACGCAAACCTGGAAATCGCTTTAGAGATCCCGATTATGAATTTGACGGGATTATTGAAAGTGAAGGTGTGTTGGAAATGATGCCGGACGGTTATGGTTTTTTACGCTCATCAGATTACAACTACCTGTCATCGCCAGATGATATTTACTTATCGCAATCACAAGTTAAATTATTTGGTTTAAAAACCGGAGATACCGTAAAAGGTGTGGTAAGACCGCCAAAAGAAGGCGAAAAATATTTTCCTTTGATTCGTGTTTCAAAAATAAACGGATTAAATCCGAATGTGGTTAGAGACCGCGTTTCTTTCGAACATTTAACACCACTTTTTCCTGAAGAAAAATTTAATTTGGCAGGAAAAAACAGCACACTTTCAACAAGAATTATCGACTTATTTTGTCCGATTGGAAAAGGACAAAGAGGAATGATCGTATCTCAGCCTAAAACTGGTAAAACGATGTTGTTGAAGGATATTGCAAATTCAATTGCTTCAAATCACCCGGAAGTTTATCAAATTATTCTTTTGATTGATGAAAGACCTGAAGAAGTTACAGATATGCAACGAAGCGTAAGAGGCGAAGTTGTTGCTTCTACTTTTGATGAACCGGCTGAAAAACACGTAAGAGTTGCCAATATTGTTTTGGAAAAAGCAAAACGTTTGGTTGAGTGCGGACACGATGTGGTAATTTTATTGGATTCCATCACACGTTTGGCCAGGGCTTATAATACTGTTGCGCCAGCATCGGGTAAAATTTTATCAGGTGGTATTGACGCCAACGCATTGCACAAACCAAAAAGATTTTTTGGAGCGGCAAGAAATATTGAAAATGGCGGTTCTTTAACCATTATTGCCACAGCACTTACTGAAACAGGTTCAAAAATGGATGAAGTAATCTTTGAAGAATTTAAAGGTACAGGAAACATGGAGCTTCAATTGGAAAGAAATATTGCCAACCGCAGAATTTACCCTGCGATTGACCTTGTTAAATCGAGTACACGAAGAGATGACTTATTGTTAGATCCAAAAACAGTGAAACGTATGTGGATTCTTAGAAAATATTTGGCCGATATGAACCCTGTAGAAGCTATGGAATTCATTAAAAGCAAAATACAATACACGACATCAAACGAAGAATTTTTAATCTCTATGAACGGTTAAAAAGCCACCTAACCCCCGAAGGGGAAATTTTCATAAAGTAAAAAAAAGCGAGCTTAAGCTCGCTTTTTTTGTTGCTAATACTGTAGGAATTTCAACTCTAACTTTCTTTCCTTCAAAAAATCTGTGGAGTATTAAATAAAAAAAGCGGGACAATGCCCGCTTTTTTTTATTCGTTATCTATTTACTAATAGAATTCACCTCTAAAATCTTTAATCTCGGCAGTTTCTTCTAATACTTGAAACAGCATGTAAGATCTACCTTTTAAATTACTGATAATTTTATTGCGGAAAGTATCATAACTATCCAATTTAATAGGTGTGTCGCGTTTAGCAACTTTCACCACAAATACGCCTTTATCACCTTCTATTGGTTTAGACACTTCATTTAATTTAATGGTGGACATAGCACCAACCACAGCTGGTTCATTTCCAACACCAGACAATAACGGGCTTGCCAAGGTTACACTTGATACAGCACTCACCGCTGTATTGGTATTTTTTGCAATTTCTTCTATGGTAGTTCCTTTTATTTTTGCATTGATCATGGCCGCTTTTTTCTTGTTGATTAGCTCAGGTTGAATTTTCGACAAAATTTCTGAATTAACCACCAAACCGTCTTTTTCCGACTTGCCTTTAAGCACCACTACAACATAACTTCTTTTCCCGTCAACATCAATGTCAAAACGTTTAGAATCGCCCAATTCTCTTTCTTTGGCGAAGGCCCAAATCACAATTTGGCGTTGATCATTTAAACCTGGCATATTTTCATCCAATACTTTAAGATTCATCGCAGACTGCACTGTATAATTTTCTTTCTTCGCGATATCCACTAATTTTTCTCCATTTGCCAAATTTGCAGTAAGCGTTTCGGCCCTTTCAAAAATTGCATTTTCTGTAGCTTCAGTAGGATCAATCAAACGTGCAAAAGTCGCAAGTTTTACGGCTCTTTCAGTTTGTTTTTGTTCATCAACCCTAATCACGTGATAACCAAAAGCAGTTTCCACAACAGCCATACTGCCTGTTGGATTTTTATAAATATAATTGGCAAAATCTTTATCAAAACCAGCGGAAAAAGCCTGATCTTTTCTGATCCATCCAATATCGCCGCCTTTGCCTTTTGTGCCATCGGTATTTACCTCGTCAGCAATTTCAGTATATTTTGTTTTGTCGTTTTTAACCAATGCAAAAATACTGTCTGCCGCTTTCTTGGCTTCCTCTTTTGTTTTTATTGAAGCAGATCTTACTGCGCCAGCATAAGGAATTAAAATATGGCTTGACTTAACAGAATCAGGCAATTGCTGAAAATCAACAATTTTTGAAATTTTGTAGAAGCCATTGTCTTTATAAGGTCCAACAATATCGCTTACAGTAGCATTAAAAATGGAGTCTGCAACTGCAGGCGGGAATTGATTTTTATAGTAATATCCATTGTCAATTCCCAAATCTGATTTATTATCGTTTAAAAATGCTTCATAATTCTCGGCATTTTTCAATCCGGGAATTTGCACTTTAGCATTTGCAGCATTGCTGTATTCTTCTCTGTCATTGATAAAATTTACCACTTCCATTTTCGCATTTTCATCGTCAGATTCAGATGGAACAATATCAAATTTTACATATTCTAAAGAACGGGTGGCTTCAGATTTAAATCTTTTGGAATTTTTCTCCAAATACTCCTGAATTTCTTCCTTTGAAACTTTTGCAGCTTCATCATCAATTGTGGCATAAGGAACGTACACAAATTGCGCATCCATTTTGGTATTTTGGTATAAATAATCGCGTTCGCCTTCTTTTAGGGAAGCGCCCAAACCAGCTGAAACCAACGTAGTATACGCCTGACGTTCCAGATTTTGTTTGATACTTTTCTCAGTTTCCAACCAATTTAGCCATGCTTCGCTATTTCCGGCTTCTGCATCAGCTTTCATATTGGCAATATATTCCTTTAATTTTTCTTCATTGAAAAGTCCTGCTTCATTTTTGAAAAGCGGAGAATTTTGAATTTCAGGCAATGATATCATTGCATCCCAAATATCTTTTTCGCCCACAACAATTCCGGCTAACTCCAATTGAGATTGGAAAATTTTTTCGCCAACCAAATTGTTCCAAACAGCATTTACCGCTTGCATTTGCGACACTTGTCCGCCACTTTGCGATTTATAGTTCTCTACAAGTTTCGCAAATTCCTCTCTGTCAATGTTTTCTCCGTTCACCTCACCAATTGAGTTTGTTTTGGTTGAACTGAAAAATTGCTGAATTGAACTTGGATCTAATACAAATGCAAAAAGCGCTAAACCTACAATAAGGATTAGGAACATTGAACGATCTCTAATTTTTGATAAAATTGCCATTTCTATAGTTATTTTCTTTTATTACAGTGTGCGAAAATACGATTAAGTATTTAATTATGAAAGTGAAATAATTAATATTAATTACAAATAAAAGGTAATTTAATGATGTTGAAAACCTTTAATCCTCTTTATCTAAAACTTTTAGGTAAACTTCCATAATTTTAGAGGAATCTACCTTTAACATTTTAAAATATAAATTATTTATTTCAATGATTTCATTTTCTTTTGGTATGTCTTCGTTATGATAAACAATAAAACCGCCCAAGGTTTCATAGGCTTCATTTTCCTCAATGTTTAAATTGTAGGTTTCATTTAAATAATCAACTTCCAAGCGTGCAGAAAATTCAAATTCATCATCATTAATTTTATTTTCCAACAAATCTACAGTGTCATGTTCGTCAACAATATCACCAAATAATTCTTCAACAATATCTTCAATAGAAATAATTCCGGAAGTTCCTCCAAATTCATCCAACACCACAGAAATACTTCTTTTCTTTTTGATCAAAATATTTAACACATTGTTAATCAGCATACTTTCAGGAACAAATTCTACCGGCAATAAAATGGATTTGATATCTTTTGGCCTTTTAAACAGCTCAAATGCAATGGCATAACCCAACACATCATCCAAAGAATTGTTATAAACTAAAATTTTAGAATACCCAGTTTCAATAAACAATTGTTTCAAATTGGTAATATCATCATTAATGTCCACCGCCACAATTTCGGTTCTGGGAATCATAATTTCACGGGCTTTAACCGAATCAAACTCCAAAGCGTTTTGAAAAATTTGAATTTCAGAATCAACCTCTTCAAAATCATCGCTGTTTTCAAGTTGTTTGGTGATATAATTTCCAAGTTCTTCTTTGCTGAATTCCGTTTGTTTTACATCACTGGTTGTGTGAAAAAATGTTTTCAGCAAAAAATCGGAAATTACGGTAATAAAGTTTGAAATAAAATGAAATATGATATAAAAAAAGTAAGCCAGCGGTGCAAAAAACCAAAACATTTCGTTGGCATAAATTCTGAATATTGCTTTTGGCAAAAATTCAGCGGTAACCAAAATGATGATTGTAGATATTAAGGTTTGAATCAGCAATGTTAAAGAATTGTTTAAATGGAAGCCCAGCAAATTATCCGTAATAATTTCGGCCATAAAGAAGCTGTAAATTACCAAAGAAATATTATTGCCAACTAGCATGGTGGTAATAAATTTTGATGGATTTGCAGTTAATCTCCCAACAATTTTTGAGGTGATTCCTTCCTTTCTTTTTTGAAGTTCAATTTGAAATTTATTGGCAGAAATGTAGGCGATTTCCATTCCTGAAAAGAAAGCTGAAAGCAGGATTGATATTAATATGACAAGAATTTGAATTTCCAATGACTAATTGTTTGGCGTTTCCCTTCTTTTTCTGAATCGTCTTCTGAAAAAATACATAAAAATAGCCAATAGTGTAAATCCTGCCAGCAAATAAGCGCGTTCTCTGTCGTCATTCCATTTTAACACCGTTTCCACCCCAAAAACGATGGCGATAATTAAATATCCATATTCAAATATTTTCCAAATGTTTTGCATCTTTTATTCTTTAATATTAATAACTCCACTTTGATTTTTCACCCACCAAGTTTTTAAATCTTCTGTTGCTTCAAAACCAGTTCCGTAAATAGTGTCCGTTGGTGTGTAAAAAGTGAATTTTTTTTCCGTAAAAAAATAATGGGTTTTTTGGTCCCAATAAATTTGCTCTGTAACCAATTTATTTTTTTGCGCGAAATTGATGATTACCACGTTGTCTTTAATCTCAGAAACTTCTGTTTTTCGGTAACTTTTTGCATAATCACCGGTAACAGTTACGGAATCTCCATTTTTTTCAATGGATGTGATTTTTATACCTTTTGGAAATTCATTGTAAGGATGGTTTTCCCTATTGCTGAAATCAAACATCACTGGCGCAATCATTTTAATGTCTACGCGTCCTGAATCGGTGTGTTTATGGTTAATTTTGTAAGCCTCACCAATAGGCAAATTTTTATCAGCCAAAAAATCCCGCACCTCTTTTACATCGTTTGTACATGAAAAAAACATTGCTGAGGCGAAAACCACAGCAATGCTTTTTATATGATTAACAACTGATTTTGTCATTCAACAAATATATCAATTATAATATTTTAAATCTAATTTAAGGTACTATTACTGTTTCATTAATCCAACACCCAATTTTATGTCTGGATCCAGATG
>DATIRG010000161.1:0-2407 GCA_035470005.1 Lutibacter sp.
CCGGTAATATTAAATTTTTCCATTGAATATAAGTATTTTCGCCAAAATCGTCAACTTCATACAAACTGCCCGTCATATTTAAATTGGTGTAACTGTGTAGCACAAACCCAAAAAACCATGCAAATAAAATGGCTGCAAAAAATGAAGGCACGCTCATTCCCAAGGTGCTCAATATTGAAATCATCCGGTCGAAAAAAGTGTCTTTGTACAAAGCCGAAAGTATCCCAAAAAATATGCCTGTGATAATGGCAATTACAATGGCCGAAACTGCTAAAACAGCCGTATTAGGCAATGTTTCCGCGATAACTTCTGTGACATTTTTATCATTTTTTTGAAATGATTTCCGCAGATAAGGAAACTTTATGACAACGATTTTTTCACCGGCCGAAAACAATTTTGCATAGGAATATTTTTCAGCAGATAAATAGGTGTAATTTGTTTCATCGGCGCTATGTATTGAAATGGGCGACAAATCATTCAAATAATACAAATACTGTGTGGTTAAAGGTTGGTCAAATCCGTATTTCACGCGTATATTTTGAAGCTGTTCAGCATCTTCCCGTTGGTCCAGCATCATTCTTGCAGGATCTCCCGGCAATACATTAAAAAGAAAAAATATGACGGTAATTACGCCAAACAGCGTAAGAAATCCATAAAATATTTTATTTAAAATATAACTAAACAAGGTGCTTTATTTGGTAAACAAAGATAACTTAAAGTATTAAAATTACTACTTTTGTTAAATTCTTTATTTGAACGTATGAACAAACAAGCGCTTATTGCACAAATTCAACAAAAAAAATCATTTTTATGTATTGGGCTGGATGTGGATTTGGATAAAATTCCAACACATCTTTTAACTGAAGAAGATCCGATTTTTGAATTTAACAAACAAATTATTGATGCCACGCATCATTTAGCCGTTGCCTACAAACCAAACATCGCTTTTTATGAAGCTTACGGATTAAAAGGCTGGGCAGCGCTGGGAAAAACCATCGATTATCTTAATGCAACTTATCATGAAATTTTTACCATTGCCGATGCCAAACGCGGCGATATTGGCAACACTTCGACTATGTATGCAAAAGCGTTTTTTGAAGATTTAAATTTTGATTCGGTCACTGTAGCGCCTTATATGGGAAGCGATTCCGTAGAACCATTTTTGGCTTTTAAAGACAAAACCACCATACTTTTGGCATTGACTTCCAACAAAGGCGGACTCGATTTTCAGGGATTGCAAATAAACGGAAATGAACTTTATAAAGAAGTGATAAAAACCGCACTTACCTGGAAAAATTCAGAAAATTTGATGTTTGTGGTTGGCGCCACAAAACCAACTTATTTTGAGGAAATCAGAAAAATTGTGCCCAATCATTTTTTATTGGTTCCCGGTGTAGGCGCTCAAGGCGGAAACCTGCAGGAAGTTTGCAAATACGGACTTAATGAAGATTGCGGATTGCTGGTAAATTCGGCTAGAAGCATTATTTATGCCAGCAATGGTTTGGATTTTGCAAAAGCCGCGCAATTGGAAGCTTTAAAACTGCAGCAAGAAATGGCTTTGATTTTAAGCAAATAGTTAGCTGGCAAAATAAAAAAGCATTTATCAGAAAAAATGGATAAAACGAAATTTAAAATTAGACCTTGGGAAATGTCTGACCTAAACAGCTTGGTCAAGTATGCGAACAATTGGAATGTTGCAAAAAATATGACCGATAAATTCCCGCATCCATATACAGAAAATGACGGGAAAGCATTTATTGAATTTGCAACCAAAGACTTGCCAATTCATCTTTTTGCTATAGACATTAACGGAAATGCCATTGGAGGCATAGGAATTCATCCGAAAGAAGACATCCATAGAAATAATGCCGAACTTGGTTATTGGCTGGCTGAACCATTTTGGGGACAGGGCTTCATTAGTGCTGCCATAAAACAACTGGTTGACTTTGCTTTTTCTACTTATAACATTAACCGCGTATTTGCCATTCCATTTGGGACAAATATTGCTTCACAAAAAGTTTTAGAAAAGAATAATTTCATTTTGGAAGGAAAATTTGACAAAGTTCTTATAAAAAATGGCGAATTGTTAGATGAATTAATTTATGCCATCAGACGTGAAAATTGGAAAAAATAAACAATGAAAATAATTAAAGACCAACTAGGAAGAGAATTTTCTGTTTCCAAAAATCCTAAAAGAATCATTTCACTGGTGCCATCACAAACTGAATTATTGTGTGATTTGAATTTAGAAAATGAGCTGGTTGGAATTACAAAATTTTGTGTGCATCCTTATCAGTTGAAATCGACCAAAACCATTGTTGGAGGTACAAAAAAAGTAGATTTCGATAAGATAAAAGCCTTAAAGCCCGATTTTATTCTTTGTAATAAAGAAGAAAACACCTACGAT
>DATIRG010000162.1:0-1892 GCA_035470005.1 Lutibacter sp.
CTCAGTACCAATTGTTTGAAAATAGTTATTTCCACCCAAAGGAGAAGCGATATTTCTTGTGATATAAAAATCTTTAATATATGCTGCAGCCAATTTCTGTCCTGGTTCACCCGTATTTCTTCCTTCAAACTCATCCGAAGCAATAATATATAAATGTGTTTTTAAATCGACTTCAGTTATTCCGGCAGCAAATTTTTGCGCCAATTTTCCTGTAATTTCAACAGATTCTGCTGCCTGGGCAACAACTGCATTGTTAAATCCAAAACTTAATAGGCTAGTAAAAATGAAGGTAAAAAGATTTTTTTTCATAGAATGATTTTATAAACGAATCAAATATATCAAAATTAATAGGAATTAGAGAGCGTAAACTGCTTTAAAGTTTTGTTAAAGCTAATCAGATCCGATTCAAAAAGCAGGTCCAGGCTATCGTTTTCTATTAAATTTTCGGTAGTATCCGCCATAAATTTTGAAGGCGTCATCAGCCACAAAATATCTGCCAATTGCAGCGCCAAATTAATTTCATGGGTAGAAACGATAATGGTTTTGTTAAAGGTTGCGGCCAGTTTTTTTAACAGTGCAAAGGTTTCAATGGTATGGTGAATGTCTAAATGTGCCGTAGGCTCATCTAAAATAATGATGTCGGTATTTTGGGCCAATGCCCTGGCAATTAACACTTTTTGAAGTTGTCCGTCGCTTAGCTCATAATATTTTGCGTTGGTCAAATGTTTGGTATTGGTTTGTTCAAAAGCGGTGTCGATAAATTTTAAATCTGTTTCAGATAAATTACCAACCCAATTGGTATAAGGCTGCCGGCCTAAAGCCACCAATTCATAAACCGACAAATTACTTTCGGGTAAATGCTCGGTTAAAACCAAACTGAGTGATCTGGCCAGCTCAATGTTGTTTAAAGTTTTTAAGTTTTTGTTATTGATGAAAATTTCACCGCTTAAAGCAGGTTGCACTTTGGTTAAAGTTCTTAATAAAGTGGATTTCCCAATGCCGTTTTTTCCTAACAAACAGACCAATTTTCCTTTGCCAATTCAATAGTTAAATTTTCGGCAATGGTGTTTACCTTCTTTTTAGAAGTATATCCTATGTTTAAATTGGCAGTTTTAATGATATGTTGGTCTTTTAAATCCACTTAATAGGTTATTTTTCGTTTTCTGACCAGCAACCAGATAATTATTGGAGCGCCAAATAAAGAGGTTATCGCATTGATAGGCAGCGTATATTCACTGGTTGGCAATTGGGCAATACTATCGCAAATCAACATAATAATGGCGCCGCTTATGGCAACTGCAGGAACCAATATTTTATGGTTGGAGGTGCTGAAAAGCAGTTTGGTCAAGTGCGGAACAGCCAAACCAATAAAAGCAATAGGGCCGGAAAAAGCGGTGATAACGCCCGTTAATAAACTGGTCGAAATCAAGGTTAAATTTCGGGTTCGTTTTACGTTAACGCCCATACTTTTTGCATAATTTTCCCCTAAAAGTAAACTGTTCAAGGGTTTTATAATGAATATGACGAAGGTGATTCCAATTAAAAATATGATTAAAAGCGTTAAAATTTCATTCCAGCTTAAGTTTCCCAGACTTCCAAAACTCCAGAATAAATATTGCTGCAGTTGATTGGCACTGCTGAAATAGGCGAGGACACTAATTACAGAGGCGGTTAAACTTCCAAACATCAGTCCGATAATCAAAATAGACATCGTATTTCTCACTTTTATGGCCGCCAGCATCACCGCCGAAAGCACCAAAAATGCACCGATGCTCGCCGCAATGGCATGTCCCCAGCTGCTAAACGCGAATCCGGCTATCGTTCCTCCAAAAAATGAGGCGCCCAAAATCAATATGGCTACACCCAAACTGGCTCCCGAACTTATGCCAAGC
>DATIRG010000163.1:0-2279 GCA_035470005.1 Lutibacter sp.
TGGCAAATCCTTTTTTGTGGTTACAAACAAAAAAATAAAAGACATTCCTTCAGCATACATGGAGAAAATGAAACTTCTGGATGCCAATTTTAAAAGTTCCATTTATCTGTTGAAAGGGGAATAAACATCAATTAACAACTAAAAATCGCAAATTTTACCTAATTTTATTTGAATTATTTTTTCGGTTAAGTATTTTAAATTTGTCAATCCTATTGAACAGTCAATAAATGCGTAAAAAAAAGTCATCAGAATCTGCCTTGCATGAGGTTGAAGGCATCAAACAGCCTGCTTCTGTCAGTGACAATTCCATAAAAAAAATATTATTAAAAAGAAGCGAGCAATCTTCTGAAGCAGTGTTTATTGAAAAAATTCTGGCAGGCGATATTTCCTATTTAAGTCGCGCCATTACTTTAATTGAAAGCACAAATCCCAAACATCAGGAAAAAGCAACTGCCATTATTGAGCACTGTTTGCCCTTTGCAAATAAATCGGTAAGGATTGGAATTACAGGTGTTCCGGGTGTCGGAAAAAGCACTTTTATCGAAGTGTTTGCAAAACAGTTCACCAGTAAAGGAAAAAAAGTGGCCGTTTTGGCCATTGACCCAAGCAGTTCCATCAACAAAGGAAGCATTTTGGGCGACAAAACCCGAATGGAAGAACTGGTAAAAGATCCAAATGCCTATATCCGTCCTTCACCAAGCGGTGAATCTTTGGGCGGTGTGGCGCAAAAAACCCGCGAAACTATTATTTTATGTGAAGCTGCCGGTTTTGATGTTATCTTAATTGAAACTGTGGGTGTTGGCCAAAGTGAAATTGCCGTACATTCCATGGTAGATTTCTTTTTATTGTTAAAATTGGCCGGAGCCGGTGACGAATTACAGGGAATAAAACGCGGAATTATTGAAATGGCCGATGCCATTGTGATCAACAAAGCCGACCAGGACAATATAAAACGCGCCAATTTGGCAAAGGCAGAATTTTCCCGAGCCATGCATTTGTATCCATTGAAAGAAAGCAGCTGGCAGCCAATAGTAACAACCTGCAGCGCATTTTATAATGTAGGAATTGACGCTGTTTATGAAATAATTCAGGACTATTTGAGTTTAACAAAGTCGAATGGCTATTTTGAAAAAAGAAGAAATGAACAAAACAAATATTGGCTGCTTGAAACCATCAACCAACAATTAAAAAACAATTTTTATAACAAGCCCGCCGTGAAGGAAGCCTTAAAAAAATATTTGGAAGACATCCAAAAATTAAAAACAACACCATTTAAAGCTGCCGAAGAATTACTAAAATTGGCTCAAAAATAATGAAATACGAATTTACCATTATTGTTCCTGTTTACAACGAGGAGGACAATTTAAAACGCGTGGAACAGGAACTTTCCAACTATCTGAAAATTGCCTCAAAAAAAACAAACATCCTTTTTGTGAATGACGGAAGCAGGGACAACAGTCAGCTATTGATAGAAGAAATTTGCGCCAACAACCCTGATTTCTCCTATATTTCATTTGAACAAAACCGGGGATTGAGCGCTGCCATTGCAGCCGGATTTAAACATGTAGATGCAGCATTGGTTGGATATATCGATTCCGATTTGCAAACTGCGCCGGAAGATTTTAATTTGTTGCTTAAAGAAATTGGGGAATTTGATTTGGTAACCGGTGTCAGAACCGGCAGAAAAGATTCTTTTGTAAAAAATATGTCGTCCAAAATTGCGAACGGAATCAGACGTACTTTCACGCATGACGGGATGGACGATACCGGCTGTCCGTTAAAAGTGATTAAAACGGAATATGCCAAAAATATTACCATGTTTAACGGGTTGCACCGCTTTTTACCCGCGATGATTTTATTGCAAAACGGCAAAATAAAACAAATCCCCGTGCAGCATTTCCCAAGAATTGCGGGTGTGGCAAAATATGGATTGTGGAACCGATTGATCGGTCCGCTCATCGACTGTTTTGCCTATGTATGGATGAAGAAAAAATACTTAAATTATAAAATAGCTAAAAAAGGGTAATGAGCAATTGGATCATTTACAGTATTGGTTTTTTGGCGCAGCTGTTATTTTCCATAAGGCTCATTTTGCAATGGATTTTATCAGAAAAAAGCAAAAAGGTATTAACGCCTGCCATTTTTTGGAAAATAAGTCTGTTTGCCTCCTTTCTTTTATTCGTTTATGGCTATTTGCGTGAGGATTTCTCCATTATGTTGGGCCAGGCCCTCACCTATTTCATTTATATCCGGAATTTACAACTGCAGGGCGAATGGAA
>DATIRG010000164.1:0-1937 GCA_035470005.1 Lutibacter sp.
TGATCCTTTAACTTGGACACAACCTGTTTGGAGCCTTCCAAATACTGCTGGTATTGGCAAAGACATCAATGATTTAGACCCAAGTCATGCTGCAAACTATAAAACGTCAATAGATTGGAATATTGTTCAAACTTCGCGTAATATAGTAGCAAATAGAGATATAACCTTGTTAGGTTTAATTTCGGAATCTGGAAAATTAACAATGGATGGCGTTACTACGATGGATCCTTTAAATAATCCGGGAACGGGAACGGGCCAAGGATTATGGATTACGCATTATCTAAAATTGAACGGTGTTATTGATTTACAAGGAGAATCACAATTGGTGCAGAAAAGATATGGATATTATGATGTTGACGATAACTTTACAACTATCCAATTTAGCGAAAGTATTTTTGAAGAAACCAGCATTGGTAATATTGAACGCGACCAGCAAGGCCAAAAAAACAGTTTCAGTTATAATTATTGGTCATCTCCGGTTACACTTCTAGGTGCAGCAAATAATGCACCATATAAACTTTCTAATGTTTTAAAGGATGGTACAAATCCGGCTACTCCAATAAATATTAATTTTGTTGATGGGGCTTTTTCGGCTGATGGAGCGCTCTCAAGTCCAATAAAAATAACCAGCAGATGGATTTGGACCTACAAGGCGATCTTAAGTGCTAACACTTGGGCCAATTATTATCAGTGGACTAACGTTGGGTATTGGGGTAATATTAGAGCGGGAGACGGATTTACCATGAAAGGAACCGGTGGTGGTGCTGCAATAAATGCATTGCAAAATTATGTTTTCGTCGGAAAACCAAATTCAGGGGATATTCAAACAACTCTTTTAACGCCCGGCCAAATTTATTTGATAGGAAATCCTTATCCTTCAGCGTTGGATGCAGATGAATTTATTAAAGATAACATTAAAGAAACCATTAATGGTAAAGTTGGGCGAAATAACGTAAATGTTTTTAATGGTGCTTTGTATTTTTGGGATCATTTTACGGTATCCAACAATCATTTATTGGCAGAATATGAAGGTGGTTATGCAACTTATAACTTAATGGGTGGTGTTATTGGGTTAGCAAATGTTCCATTGGCTGCAAATACAGGTAAATCAGGCACAAAAGTGCCTGAACGCTATATACCTGTTGGGCAAGGATTCTTTGTGCAGGCAATTTTAGATCCTCTTTTAAGTACAACAAATACAACAATTACTGGAGGAAATATAAATTTCAAAAACAGTCAGCGGGTTTTTAAACGTGAAGGTTTTACCGGAACAAACGATGGATCTTTATTTATGAAATCAGCAGCATCTAAAAAATCGAAAACGCAGGAATCGCAAGAAACAACTACTGATACCAGATCAAAAATTAGATTGATATTTGACTCTCCGTTAGGTTATCGCCGTCCGTTATTGGTTGGGGTTGACAAAAATGCCTCAAACAATTTCGATTTAGGTTATGATGCGCCATTGAACGAGAACAATAAAGAAGATATGTTCTGGACTTTTGACGGTGCAAAATTTGTGATTCAGGGTGTTGATAATTTTGATAAAAAACAGGAATTGCCTTTAGGATTGAAGATTTTTAAAGCCGGAATTGCAAGCATCAAAATTGATAAAACTGAAAATTTGGCCAAAAATGTGACGATTTTTATACTTGATAAATTAACTGGAATCTCTTATGAAATTAGTAATAATCCTTTTGAAATTGCCTTAGAACCAGGCGAATATCTCAACAGGTTTTTCCTGACATTTAAAAAGGCGAAGGGTAAAGGTGATAAAGACGACGATGATGATAAACAAATAGAAAACAATGCCGATTCAGCGATCACCGCCAACGAATTTCTTGTATATATGAACAACACAACTTCCGAGTTGCAAATTACCAAACCTTTTGATGCAGAAATTTTGACTGTTAATTTGTACAATTATTTGGGCCAGT
>DATIRG010000165.1:0-3215 GCA_035470005.1 Lutibacter sp.
CCAGACATATATCTGACAATATTTTTCGGATGGTCAGTTAAAGGAAAAAGAACCGGATCATAAATATATTCCGCATAAATTTCCACAAATGAATTGATGCCTTCATCCATCCAAGTCCACATACGCTCATCAGAATTCACAATCATAGGGAAAAAATTGTGGCCAACTTCGTGCGTGATCACTCCAATCATTCCTTTTTTTGTTCTGTCGGTATATTTTCCGTCTTTATCTGGTCGTCCGCCATTCCAGCAAATCATAGGATATTCCATTCCCTGACGCTCTGCATTAATGGAAGTTGCGTGAGGATAAGGATAATCAAAAGTGAAATCAGAATAGATTTTTAAGGTATTTGCTACAGCTCTTGTTGAATGCTCTTCCCAAAGAGGATTTCCTTCATTTGGATATAAAGAATAAGCCATTACTGTTTTTCCGTTCAAATTTACAGCCATCGCATCCCATATTAATTTTCTTGAGGAAGCAAAGGCGAAATCACGTACGTTTTCCGCATAAAATTTCCAGGTTTTTGTTTCTTTTGATCTGCCTTTTTCAGCTGCCAAAGCTTCTTCGGGTGTTACGATAAAAACCGGATTTTCAAACGCATTTTTTGAATCTTCATATCTTTTGTGTTGGGCTGAAGTAAAAACATCTTTCGGATTTTGAAGGACGCCTGTTGCGTTTAAAATATGGTCTTTTGGTGTGGTTATGTTAACGTCATAATTTCCAAATTCCAATGCAAACTCACTTCGTCCCAAAAATTGCAGGTTTTGCCATCCTTCAATATTATTGTACACGGCCAAACGCGGAAAAAATTGCGCAATTACGTATAAATTATTTCCGTCGGGGAACGGTTCGTAGCCAGAGCGGCCGCGATCAGCAATATAATCGTTGACATTGTACCACCATTTTATTCTAAAAACATATTTTTCACCAGAAGCCAATGGTTTTGGTAAATTGATGCGCATCATTGTTTTATTAATAAGGTAACTTACATCTTTTCCGTTCACATCTTTTATGAATTCGATGTTAAAGCCTCCTTGAAATGGTTTTCCCATAAAGGTTTTCGCAAATTTGGAAGGAGAATACATCACATCTGGACCGCCACCGCTAATTTCAGGCGTATTAGAATCGGGTGCACGCATATTTTGATCTAACTGTACCCATAAATATTCTAAATTATCTTTGGAATTGTTATAATAAGTAATGGTTTCATCACCAAATATTTTATTATTCTCTTCATCCAACACAATATTCATTTTATAATCAACTTGCTGTTGCGTATATTCATGGCCAACCGCGCCTGAAGCTCTGTGCTCATTGTTAGGTGTAGGCAATTCTTCATCCAATTGCTTAAATTTACTGGTATTGTAATGTGCTTTTTGCGGCGTTGTTTTTTGCTCAATTTCTTGGGCAAAAAGGGTGACAGAGAAAACAGTCAATAGGGCTGTAACTAATAATTTTTTCATTTTAAAGGTTTTGGTTATTTAGTTGGTACAATTTAATTATTTTTTAATAATACTTTGCAAATGCCATTAAAATTTTAAAAAACTTTTATAGTTTGATTTGTTTAGGTAAAAAGTTTTATTGAAATCTTTTACCTTTATTTTTATAATATTTTTCTGGTCACTAAAATCTGCAGTTAGAATATTATTGGTGACTTCAATTGATTTAAGCTCTTTAATATCAGTTATTTCCAAATAAAATCGCGCAATATCTCCGTCATATTCTTTACCTATATATTTAAATGATTGAATTTTACCATTCAAAGCGATTTTTAAATGTTCATTCAGGTATTTTTTATAGTATTCATCTATGTTTCCTACTTCTGTTTTACCGGCCAAATTTAAATGTTTTCCGCTATTTTTATTGAGCGTAAATTCAAGATCCTCAATAAAAACGCCTAAAGTAATTTGGACTGATTGCTTTTCTTTGATGAATTCAATTTCGCACAAACTCACATAATATTTATGCATTGTAAAAGCAAACAAAGGAAGTACCAATAAAATGACAATAATTTTTTTAAATTTCATAAGGGGTTAAATATTCTGGCTAATAAACAAAAAGTATTCCAAAAAAGCGTGATTTTAGTTACATAAACGTATTAATTTTTGATGGCATTGTACGCTGCGCTTTCTTCCCGCAGAATTTGAATCACCTCCAATAAATTGTTTTTGTAAAATTCGGAAATAATATTTCTGTCTTCACAGTAGGCCAAAAAATGGTCGATTTTTTCTTCAGGAATAAGCAATTTGTCTGTAAAATAAAGCAAACCAAATTGTTTAATTATTTTTGAAGGGAATTGTTTTTTGCGGGCAATTTCACGTTTCAATCTTTGTTCTGCTTCATAACCAGCATCTGGAAGGGAAACACTTCCGGGAATTGGCGGAAAAAACCCAACATAAGGCGCTTTTTTTGAGCCATGTAAATCGGGTGGCAACGCCTTTTTTAAATCGCCCGGCTTTAAAAAAAACGAATGTTTTCTTACAGTGTCGATTGGCATTTTTTTAATGTCGTAATTTAAATTTCCGGTTAAACCCTCAATAAAAACTTCATTCAGTTCATTAACGGACGGTATTAATTCAACCACAATTTTTTTATATTTCAGGAAGTTTCCGGTTATGCTGACTTCTTTTCTTTCATATTCAATTGATGAAAACAGCAAAATATCATTTAAAGAAACCATCATTTCAAATTCGCCGTTGTCATTGCTTACGGTTCCCAATTTGGTATTTTGGTTCACGATATGCACGTTCCCAACAGTATTGTTGGAACTGATTATTTTTCCTGAAATGAGTGCGTATTTCTCTTGTGAAAAGCCCTTCATAGCAAAAAAAACGAGCAAAAATAAGCAGGTTAGTTTTCTTTTCATCATAACAAAGAACGTTCATGATTGCGTATGAAAATAGTAAGCAATTATAAACTTTTGTTAAGATTGAAAATGAGTATATTTGATGAAACTTTGTTGAAATGAAGAAATTATTGATTGCGAGCAGTTCGTCGGTTCACGGAAAAGGATATCTGGAATATATTTTGCCTGAATTGAGGGAATTTTTTAACGGTGTAAGTGAAATTCTGTTTATTCCTTACGCTAGGCCCGGGGGAATTACGCACGATGAATATACAGAAGCCGCAAAAAAGGGTTTTGATAAAATTAATATTCGCATAAAGGGAATACATGAATTTAGCAATCCTATTGATGCCGTAAATCAGGCAAAAGG
>DATIRG010000166.1:0-2726 GCA_035470005.1 Lutibacter sp.
ACAACATAAGTCGCTGTTTCAGTGTCTTTAAGATGTTTTCCTCCATTAATCCTTACATCATCACCAATACAGCAGTTTTTATCTAAAATGGCATTTTTTATGAAGCAGCGTTTGCCAATTCCCATTGAAATTATGTTTTCATCCACGATATGTTCAAGTGACTGATAATAATCGGATCCCATCATATAGGTATTGATAATGGTTGATTCTGTATCAATTCTTGAACGAACACCAATTACAGAATGTTCTATTTTTCCTGCATTTATGATACAACCATCTGCAATCACAGTTTTATCCAAAACGGTACCTGAAATTTTTGTGGTTGGCAACATCCTGGCATGAGTATAAATCCTTTTTTCCGTGCTGTATAAGTCAAACTTCGGAAAATCATCCGTCAACCCTAAATTGGCCTCAAAAAACGAATCTATATTTCCAATATCTGTCCAGTAGCCTTCATATTGAAAACTTACAACTTTATGTTTACCAATGGCTTGAGGAATAATTTCTTTACCAAAATCATTTGTATCAGGATTGTTCATCAATTCAACAAGCAAGTCTCTGTTAAAAATATAAATCCCCATAGAAGCCAAGTAGTTACGGCCTTCCCTTTTCATCTCATCACTTACTTCAGAAGTCCAATCAGGTAACAAATCAGCTGCTGGTTTTTCAATAAATGAAGTTATTTCATCATTTTCATTCGTTTTTAAAATTCCAAATGATGTGGCATCTTTTGCATTCACAGGAATAGTTGCAATGGAAATAGCAGCTTTCATTTTCACATGTTTTTCAACCATTTCCTCAAAATCCATTTGATACAATTGATCTCCTGACAATATCAAGGCATAATCAAAATCATGGTTTAAAAAATGGTGCATACTTTGCCGAACCGCATCTGCAGTTCCCTGAAACCACGTGCTGTTTCCCGGAGTTTGCTCAGCCGCCAAAACATCAACAAATGCTGAACTGAAAAAACTAAAATGATACGTGTTTTTAATGTGCCTGTTTAATGAGGCCGAATTAAATTGCGTTAACACAAACATGCGCTTAATGTCTGAATTAATACAATTTGAGATAGGGATATCAACCAACCTGTATTTACCGGCAATTGGTACGGCAGGTTTTGAACGCGTTTCTGTTAACGGGTGCAATCTTGATCCCTGGCCTCCGCCTAAAATAATTCCTAAAACTTTTTTCCCTACCATAACTTATTGATTTAATGATTTGTATAAATTTATATATGCCAATGCCGATGCATCCCAAGAATGGTTGATGCTCATTATTTTTTTTCTAATTTTCTTGTATTTTTCGCTATTTTCAAACAACATTGTCCCTCTTTCAATCGCTTCGGTGATTTCTGAAACCGTAACTTCGTCATTACAAATTCCAAATCCGCCCTTTTCTGAAATATCAACAACGGTGTCTTTTAAACCGCCAATACTTCTTACAATTGGAATTGCGCCATAACGCAACGCATACATTTGGTTCAATCCGCAAGGTTCAACCCTTGATGGCATCAAAATAAAATCGGCTCCTGCATAAACAATATGTGCCAATTTTTCATCATAACCGATAAAAGCATTGTAAGAACCCTCAAAATATTTTTTTAATTCAATCAATTCCGCTTCAACAGCATCATTTCCCGAACCCAGTAAAAATATGGAGATATTCCCTTTTTGAAGTGCCTTTTCAAAAGTTTCAGGAAATAAATCGGCGCCCTTTTCCCCTACCAATCGTCCAATAAATGCAAAAAGCGGTTTCTCAAAATCCAAATTATACTGACTGCAAAGCCATTTTTTATTGATTTCCCTTCCAACTTCTACAGTATTAATATCGTAATTTTCAACCAAATAGGAATCTGTTGCCGGATTCCATACTTCCCAGTCTATTCCATTTAAAATTCCCGTACATTTTGCGCTTTCATCACTTAATAAACTTTCCAAACCATTGGCAGCTTTCTTCATTTCTTCCATATAACTTGGAGAAACTGTGGTCACTTTCCAGGCGCATTTTATGGCTGATGCAAGCGGATTGATGTTTCCAAACCAATCCAACAACCCAACATTATTAAAATTAAATTCGGGAATCAAACCCACTTTCTCATGCGAAAACCAACCCTGATATTGCGCATTGTGAATGGTAAGCACTGTCGGAATATTTTTTAAAGCCGCATAATCTTTGCTTTGCGTCATCATAAAAGGAATCAATCCGGTATGATGGTCGTGGCAATGCACCGTTGTTGGTTTTTCATCCCAGGTAAGCATCCAATTTAACGCAGCAATCTGAAATGCCAAAAACCTTTCGGTATCATCAAAAGAGTACACAAAATCCGTAAACAACAATTCAGGAACATCCACCAAATAAAGATTAAAACCTAAATTGTTGTTATTCAATGTTTTAATTTCATAAGAATATTCTTGTTTCCCTAGTTTTAATTTCGAGCTAAATATCACAGAAAACGCTTCACTTTTTGTGAATTTATTGTCATAAAAAGGCATAATTACTTCCGAAGCGAAACCCGCATCATTTTGATATTTTGGAAGCGCTCCCACCACATCGGCCAAACCGCCAACTTTTGCAACCGGGTAACATTCTGCACTTATATGTGTTATTTTCATTCTTGATACTTTATTTTTAATACTATTTTCTTCAATAAATTAATAAAATGCCTAAAATTTGGGCGTTCCCCCTAAAAAACGGTCGGGCTTTTCATTTCAATCCGTCATTGC
>DATIRG010000167.1:0-2883 GCA_035470005.1 Lutibacter sp.
TATTATTTGTTTATAAATATGTGATAGAAACCAAAGGCAAAACTTTGGAAGAAGTTGAAGAATTATTATTAATAAAATCATAACCCCTAAAATGAAAACCCTTACAATCATTATGTTTTTTTTATTTAGTTTGATGTCGTGTGCCGAAATCCCTCAAAAAACAACAGTTGAATTGCCACAGCAACAAGCGTCAAAAGTAACTTTAACCAATACCAATGAAAAATACCAGTTATTTGTAAATGGTAAGCCATTTTATATCAAAGGCGCCGGATTGGAATTTGGACAAATAGCCTCAGTTGCAAAACACGGAGGAAACTCATTTAGAACCTGGAGAACCGATAACGGGAAACAAACAGGCAAAGAAGTGCTAGATGAAGCACAAAAAAATGGTTTAATGGTAACCATGGGAATTGAGGTGGCAAGAGAACGTCACGGATTTGATTATAACGATGCTGTTGCTGTCAAAGAACAATTTGAGCGCATAAAAAAAGAGGTAATTGCTTTAAAGGACCATCCTGCATTATTTATTTGGGCTATTGGAAACGAATTAAATTTAAGGGCTAAAAATCCGAAAGTTTGGGATGCTGTGAATGACATTTCTAAAATGATTCACGAGGTAGATCCAAATCATTTAACCACAACAACATTGGCCGGCATATCACAACACGAAATTGATTTAATTAAAGAACGTTGTTCTGATATTGATTTACTTTCTGTGCAGATGTATGGTAAAATAATTGAGCTTCCAAAACAAATTAAAGAATTTGGATGGAATGGTCCATATATGGTTACTGAGTGGGGTGCAACCGGACATTGGGAAGTTCCAAAAACAGCTTGGGGAGTTCCAATTGAAGAAAACAGCACGTTGAAAGCAGCAAATTATTTCAAAAGATATAAAGCTGCAATAGAAGCCGATTCTTTGCAATGCGTTGGCTCTTATGTATTTCTTTGGGGACAAAAACAAGAACGTACACCAACGTGGTACGGGGTTTTTTTAGAAGATGGAAAAGAAACTGAATCAGTTGATGTGATGCATTATTTATGGAACAAAACTTGGCCTGTAAACAGAACACCTCAAATTGAATCGTTTGTTATAAATAATAAAACTGCCTATGAAAATGTAAGTTTAGCGGCGAATAAAGAATATTTGGCAAGTTTAAAAATAAAGGATTTTGAAAACGACCGGCTAAATTATCGTTGGGAAATTTTACCTGAAAGCACTGATTTGCAAGATGGCGGTGATTTTGAAAAAAGACCGGAAACGGTTCAGTTTACAATTTTGTCGGATACCAATGGTGAGCTAAAATTTATAGCGCCTTCAGAAAAAGGAAACTATCGATTATTTGGATATGCAGATGACGGACACCAACACGCCGCAACAGCCAACATACCGTTTAACGTAAATTAATAAAAAAATAAGATCAAAAATTTGAAAATACTTATCTAAATTTATAGATAATATTTGATTAAAATTAAAATTAGAATGACGAAAAAACAAACAATATATATAGGAAACAAGGAAGCATCTTTTGATGTAAATGAAGTTGAAGGGCATCTTATTGCAATTGGAAATGAAAGTTTTTATAAAATTTCCAATATTAATAAAATGAGACCTTTTTTTATGAGTATTGTGAGTAACTCTAATCATTGGATGTTTTTGTCGAGCAATGGTGGGTTGTCAGCGGGAAGAAAAAACAGTAACAATGCATTGTTTCCTTACTATACTGATGATAAAATTACCGAATCGGCTGAAATTACCGGAAGCAAAACAATTGTTCAGGTTCATCAAGATGATAAAACCTATTTATGGGAACCATTTTCTAAAAAATATGAAGGTGTTTACAAAATCTCGAGAAATTTATATAAAAACAACATTGGAAACAAAGTAATTTTTGAAGAAATAAATCACGATTTTGACATTATTTTTAAATATCAATGGAGTTCCGGTGACCAATTTGGGTTCATAAAAACAGCAACATTGGTTAATAATTCAACTAAAAAAGTTGAACTTACTTTTTTGGATGGTCTTCAAAATGTTTTGCCTTCAGGCGTTTCATCAGATTTGCAAAACTCCAGCAGCAACTTGGTTGATGCCTATAAAAAATGTGAATTGGAAGCTGATGCCGGTCTGGGGATTTTTGCTTTAAGCGCTGTGATTGTAGATAAAGCAGAGCCTAGTGAAGCATTAAAAGCAAATGTTGTCTGGTCTGTTGGAATTGAAAGTCCTACCTATTTATTATCATCATTACAATTGGATAATTTTAGAAAAGGAAAAGAAATTCACCAGGAAATTGATATTAAGGCAGAAAAAGGCGCTTATTTTATTAAAGCTGATTTATCCTTAGAATCACAATCAGAAAAAGATTGGCGCATCATTGCAGATGTAAACAAGTCGATTGCTGACATCATCCAAATCAAGGAAACTATAAAAAATGAGGAGCAATTAGTAACCAAAATTAAAGAAGATATTGATTTGGGTTCAAAACAATTGATCGAATTAAATGGTGCTGCAGACGGAATTCAATTAACGGCTGATAAATTAGGAAATACACGTCATTTTGCAAACACGCTTTTTAATATTATGCGTGGCGGTATTTTTGATCATAATTATCAAATAGAAAGAGCCGATTTTATAAAATTTATTGCAAACGCCAACAAGAAAGTACATCACAAAAAGGCAGAAATCTTAAAACAGCTTCCTGAAGTTTTTACACTTAGCGATTTAAAAAAAATAGCAGAAAAAGATGAGGATAAAAATTTCAAACGTCTTTGTTTTGAATATATGCCATTGAAATTTAGTCGTCGACACGGTGATCCGAGCAGGCCTTGGAATAAATTTTCTATAAATACAAGAAGTGAAATTGATGGTTCAAAAATTTTGGA
>DATIRG010000168.1:0-4028 GCA_035470005.1 Lutibacter sp.
TCAACGCCATCGGCATAGTCCCATAATTTTGGTTGTTGCGTTTGTCCGAATTTCACAAAATTTAAATCGTTTTCGTTACAAACAATACACTGAATGGCTTCTTTTTCAGCTTCTAATCTTGTCAATAAATTTTCATAAGAATCGTAAAATTCATAAAAAAGGGTTGCAATGGGCGAGGCATAACTTGGATCTTCTTTTAACA
This sequence comes from Lutibacter sp., assembly GCA_035470005.1. Taxonomy (GTDB): domain Bacteria; phylum Bacteroidota; class Bacteroidia; order Flavobacteriales; family Flavobacteriaceae; genus Lutibacter. Next base: position 203 of record DATIRG010000168.1, read on the forward strand.
TCACAAAGCCATTTATTTTATGAGTTTGTTTAAAATTCAGGACAATGGATTTGTAATGTTAAAAGAAGATCCAAGTTACGCCTCGCCCATTGCAACCCTTTTTTATGAATTTTACGATTCCTATGAAAATTTATTGACAAAACTAGAAGCTGAAAAAGAAGCCATTCAGTGTATTGTTTGTAACGAAAACGATTTAAATTTTGTGAAATTCGGACAAACGCAACAACCAAAATTATGGGACTATGCCGATGGCGTTGACACTTTCCAATTTTTGTTAAATATCTAACACATTTTTCTATTTTTAATAGGTCTGCTCCGTCTTTTTTTCCGAAATTTGCGTACATAAATTTATATTTTACGCCAAATGAAAAAACATAATTTTAGTGCAGGCCCATCAATCTTACCTCAAGAAGTTATTAAAAAAGCATCAGACGCTTTATTAAACTTTAACGGCCTTGATTTATCGTTAATCGAAGTTTCACACAGAAGCAAAGAATTTGTTGAAGTGATGGACAATGCCTGCAACTTAGTGAAAGAATTATTAAACCTGCCTTCAGGATACTCAGCTGTATTTTTGCAAGGTGGCGCAAGTCTCGAATTTTTAAGGGTTCCTTACAATCTTTTAAAAGTTGATGGAAAAGCAGCTTATTTAGACACGGGAACCTGGAGTTCAAATGCCATAAAAGAAGCGAAAATTTTAGGAAATGTTGAAGTAGTAGCTTCATCAAAAGAAAAAGGCTATAACTTTATCCCAAAAAATTATACGATTCCTAAAGACGCAGATTATTTTCATTGCACTTCAAACAATACCATTTACGGAACGCAATTAAAATCGTTTCCAAAAACCAACAGTCCGTTGATTTGTGATATGAGTTCCGATATTTTCTCTCGTCAGCTAGATTTTAGTCAGTTCGACATTATTTATGCAGGCGCACAAAAAAATATGGGACCTGCCGGAACAACATTAATTGTTATAAAAGATGAGATTTTAGGAAAATCAGGAAGAAAAATTCCTTCAATATTAGATTATCAGGTGCATATCGCAAAAGAAAGTATGTTTAATACACCTTCTGTTTTTGCAGTTTATGTTTCGATGTTGACTTTGGAATGGTTGAAAAATTTAGGAGGTATTCCTGCTATTGAAAAATTAAATGAAGCAAAAGCGGCATTGTTATACGCAGAAATTGACAGAAATCCACTTTTTAAAGGTTATTCAGAAAAAGAAGATCGTTCCCTGATGAACGCAACTTTTAATTTGGTTGATGAAGCAAACAAAGAAGCTTTCGACAAACTTTGGAATGCAGCAGGAATTAGCGGACTTAAAGGCCACAGATCTGTTGGCGGTTACCGCGCAAGTATGTACAACGCCTTGCCAGTAGAAAGCGTACAAGTTTTGGTTGATGCGATGAAACAACTTGAAAAACAATTATCATAATTTAATAAAATACATAAAATGAAGATATTAGCGAATGACGGATTGGACAAAAGTGGCATTGTAGCGCTTGAAAAAGCCGGTTTTGACGTGGATTTAACCACTGTTGCCCAGGAACAACTGTTAGATTATCTGAATAAAAATAAAGTATCTGTGTTGCTCGTGAGAAGTGCCACAAAAGTTAGAAAAGATATTATTGACAACTGCCCTACCCTTAAAATTATTGGTCGTGGCGGTGTTGGAATGGACAATATAGATGTTGACTATGCGCGTGAAAAAGGAATAACTGTTATAAATACACCTGCAGCATCATCACATTCGGTTGCTGAACTTGTTTTTGCACATTTATTTGGATTGGTTCGTTTTTTACACGAATCGAACCGTAATATGCCATTGGTTGGTGATTCAAAATTTAATGATTTAAAAAAATCGTATGCCAAAGGAATCGAATTAAAAGGAAAAACACTTGGTGTACTTGGTTTTGGCCGAATTGGTCAAGCCACCGCAAAAGTTGCTTTGGGATTGGGAATGAAAGTTGTTGCTTTTGATCCATTTTTAGAAGCTGCAACCTTAGAATTGGAATTTTTCGACCACCAAGCAGTATTTTTCAGCATAAAAACCATCAGCAAGGAAGAAGTTTTAAAACAGGCCGATTTTATTTCAATCCACGTTCCTGCACAAAAGGAATATGTGATTTCAACTAAGGAATTTAATATGATGAAAAATGGCGCTTTCATTGTGAATGCGGCACGTGGCGGTGTTCTTGATGAAGTTGCTTTAGTAAATGCCTTAGAAAGCGGAAAAATTGCCGGTGCGGCACTTGATGTTTTTGAAAAAGAACCAACCCCAGAAATTCAATTGTTAATGAATGCAAATCTTTCGCTAACGCCGCATATTGGCGCAGCAACAGCTGAAGCGCAAGACAGAATTGGATCAGAACTGGCATCACAAATTATTGAATTTTTTAATACCAATAAATAACGAATGGCAATTATAAAACCCTTTAAAGGACTTCGACCACCTAAAAATATGGTTGAAGAAGTAGCTTGTTTACCCTATGATGTTATGAATTCTGAAGAAGCCAGTAAAATGGTTATTGGAAAAGAAGCATCTTTATTACATATTACACGTGCCGAAATTGAATTCAACAAAGGCACAGATCCGCACGAAGAAAAAGTTTACACAAGAGCTAAAGATAATTTTGAGGCTTTTCAGGAAAAAGGATTTTTAATCCAAGACACTGAAGATCATTATTATATTTATGCGCAAACAATGAATGGCAAAACCCAATATGGTATTGTGGGTGATGCGGCTTGTGAAGATTATTTGAACGGAAAAATTAAAAAACACGAATTAACCCGTCCGGATAAAGAAGAAGACCGCAAAGTGCTTACAAGATATTTAAAAGCCAATATTGAGCCCGTATTTTTTACGTACAGAGCTGTTCCTGAAATTGATGCGATTGTAAATGATATAATTACAACTAAAAATCCAATCTACGATTTTACCGCGGAAGATGGTTTCGGTCATCATTTTTGGGTCATTGAAGATGCTGAAGTCAATAAAACATTGGAAAAGCTTTTCAAAGAAAAAGTTCCTTGTACGTATGTGGCTGATGGTCATCACAGAACTGCCGCTGCAGCGGGAATGAGCGCAGAATTTGGTGCTCAAAATCCGAATCATACCGGTAATGAACCTTATAATTATTTTATGGCGGTTCATTTTCCTGATAACCAACTGCAAATCATTGACTACAATCGTGTTGTTAAAGATTTAAATGGGTTGAATCCTGCAGAATTTCTAAAAAAAATAGAAGAAAATTTTGAAATTACGCAAGTTAGCGGTTCAATTGTAAAACCGGAAAAACTGCACGATTTCTCGATGTATTTAGACGGAAAATGGTATGGTTTAACTGCTAAAAAACCGACTTATAATGATGATAATCCCATCGATAGTTTGGATGTGAGCGTATTGTCAAAATATATTTTGGAGCCAATTCTAAATATCAGAAACTTGAGAACCGATACGCGAATTGATTTTGTGGGCGGAATAAGAGGTTTATCAGAATTGAGCAAACGCGTTGACAGTGGTGAAATGGCCGTGGCTTTTGCTTTATTTCCAGTTAGTATGAATCAATTGATGAATATTGCCGATACCGGAAATATTATGCCTCCAAAAGTAACTTGGTTTGAGCCAAAATTACGTTCTGGATTGGTTATCAATAAATTAAATTAGTTTAGTGAGCATAAAAAATAATTTAAATAACATTTCAAACACAATACCTGAAAATGTTACGCTAGTAGCGGTTTCTAAAACCCAGCCTGTTGCCTCCATTTTGGAAGCATATCAGGCTGGGCAAAGGGCTTTTGGTGAAAATAAAATTCAGGAAATGGC
>DATIRG010000169.1:0-2051 GCA_035470005.1 Lutibacter sp.
ACACTAAAATAAATGAAGCCATTTGGTTAAGTGATAAAAATGGGATTAAAATTGAAGTTGAAAATAGACTTTATGCAGAAGATACAAATAAGACATTAAGAGCTATATTTAGTGGTCATCAATTGGAAATATTTGCAATGTTTAGAGATAATAATTATTATACTTTTGAAATTGGAATGAAAAAATAGCGTAACCTGTTTGTATTAATTTTATCCTTAAATTGGACCCGGTAAAAACTGACAAAGATTCAATAAAAATAATATGACAAAATCGTTCCTCAAATTCCCTGCTTTAATACTTCTAATTTTTATAATGATTTTTGTCGGCAGTTGCAATAAAGGCAAAGCCCAAGGGGAGCCAACTTTGGAAAACGGCGAAAAAGATACCGTAAAAACCATCACTGTTGAAGAAAAGAATGTTTCTGCAATTGACACTGTTGATTACAACAATAAAATGCTGGCGCTTTCAAACAACGACACCACCGGATTTTGGCCAGTAAAAACACCTTATCCATTGCCTGGTGCAGTATTGCCGTATAACAGAATCATTGCCTTTTATGGAAATTTGTATTCCACAAGAATGGGGATTTTGGGAGAATTGCCTAAAAACGAAATGCTAAAAAAACTGCAAGGCGAAGTTGCCAAATGGCAAGCTGCCGACCCAACGGTAAAAACCATTCCTGCCTTGCACTACATTGCAGTTACGGCTCAGAGCAAGCCAGGAAGTGCAAATATGTACCGATTGCGAATGCCTTTCAAACAAATAGACACCATCTTAAATTGGGCAAAACCTATCAACGCCTTGGTGTTTTTAGATATTCAGGTTGGGCACAGCAATATATCAGACGAAGTTACCGCGCTGGAAACCTATCTTAAACTGCCTAATGTTCATTTGGGAATTGATCCTGAATTTTCCTTAAAAAATGGCCACGTGCCCGGCACCAAAATTGGAACTTACGATGCCAAAGATATCAACAATGTGATTGCTGTTTTAGCAAAACTGGTTCGGGAAAATAACCTGCCGCCAAAAGTATTGGTGATACACCGTTTTACGCAAGGAATGGTGACCAATTATAAAAACATAAAAATAGTTCCTGAAGTTCAGGTAGTGATGGATATGGACGGATTTGGCTCCAAGATTTTAAAAAGATCTACCTATCTGCGCTATATTTATAGAGAACCTGTGCAATTTACCGGCTTTAAATTATTTTATAAAAACGACAATAAAAATGGTTGGAAAATGTATACACCCGAAGAATTAGTGAAATTTACCCCCAAACCCATTTATATTCAATATCAGTAATTTAGAGTGATCCAATTTTATATCAAATTTTGACTAATTTTACCTTGTAACAAAAGTTTTTTTCAAACGTCCTATTAGATAAAAAAAATAAACAATGAATAAAGTCATAAAATTTGGGGAAGAAGTTGAGGGATATGATATTCCTGTATTAAACGAAAGAGAAATAAGGGCTGCGGCCGGACTTCTCTTTTTATTGATGTTGATCTCTATCATGGTCGTAATTCTAAAGGGCGATTTTTTAATGCTAAAATATGCCGTGACCATTTTCCTTGCCGATATTTTAATAAGGGTAATTGTGAATCCTAAATTTGCGCCAACTTTAATCATAGGGCGATTAATTGTGAGGAATCAGGTTCCCGAATATGTAGGTGCCGCACAAAAAAAGTTTGCATGGATCATTGGCGTGGTGTTGGCCACAACGATGTTCGTTCTTTTGGTGGTTGCAAATACTTATAGCCCAATTACAGGACTTTTCTGTTTGATTTGTCTCGTGTTCTTGTTTTTTGAATCGGCGTTTGGCATTTGTTTGGGATGCAAATTTTATAATTTGTTTTATAAAGAAAAAGCCCAATACTGCCCGGGTGAAGTGTGTGATGTAAAATCGAGACAAGCAATTCAGAAAACATCCATCGTTCAAATTTTGATTATTTTTATCTTTTTCGCCTACATTTTCTTAACCGTCTTTTTATTCAATGATACTTTTGCGGAACGGCCAACTGACTTATTTGGAATAGAAAATTAGCTGCTTT
>DATIRG010000170.1:0-2075 GCA_035470005.1 Lutibacter sp.
GATTGAAATTCCTGTTCATTTAACAGCGCAATTTATCGATGGCAAAATTGTAAGAGAATATGGTTATTGGGACAATGCGCCAATTATTTTGGCTATTCAGGAAATTGAAGCCGCAGCTAAAATGGCTAATGAAACCAATCCTGAAACAGAATAATTTTTTTCTTTGATATTAGTCTAAGCTAATAAAAAAAGTGCGTTAAATTTTTGAAAACAAATATGTTTATTTCTGAAATTCCTAAAATTGGATACCATTACAAGTCCCCACTTCTTTTTTAGGAATTTCATTTTAATCAACAAAAAATTAAATCACTAAAATTTAACACCTTGAAAGCTATAAAAATTTGCTTTTCAAAAAATAATTTAAAAATGAAATTCCCACCCGTTAAAGAAATATTAAACTACTATTAAATCTAATTCAAATGGAAAAAGTTAACCAAAAACCCGAATACTTTAACCTTCGCCCAGAGATTGAAAAAGCATACGGTTATTCCCACGCGGTTAAAATTGGCAACAGCATAAAAATTTCCGGTGCCGTAAGTATGGACGATGAAGGCAACCCCACCGCGGTGGGTGATTTTGAACAGCAAATGAAAAACTGTTATTCCGATTTGGAAAAAATACTGAAACACTTCCATTGCACCTTTGATGATGTGGTTAAGGAAGATGTGTTTACCACAAACATGCCCTTGTTTTTGGAACACGCTGCCTACCGAACTGAAATTTATAAAAATCATTTCCCTACTGGTTCCTGGCTGGGCGTAAAAGAATTGGCGCTACCCGAATTTCTGATTGAAATAGAGCTGGAAGTTCATAAAGCATAATAAAACACAAACGAAACTAATAAAACCAAGTTATAAAATTCAACTAATTATGAAAGTATCCGCATTTGCCGCTAAAGGCCCCAACCAAAAGCTAGAACCTTTCTCTTACGAAATGGGAGAAATTGGCCCAGAACAAGTCGATGTCAAAGTGCTCAACTGTGGAATCTGTCATTCAGACCTCAGTATGATGGACAATGATTGGGGAATGACTAGCTATCCTATTGTCCCGGGTCACGAAATTATCGGTGAAGTGATCGCTACTGGCAATTCAGTCAAAAATATTAAAGTTGGAGATAAAGTGGGCGTAGGCTGGTACTCGGGAGCCTGTATGTCCTGCCATGAGTGTATGGATGGGTCCCATCATCTCTGCACAAAGGCCGAATATACCATTGGTGGAAGACATGGTGGCTTTGCAGATTATGTACGAAGTCATTGGTCTTGGGCAATTCTATTACCGGAAGGAATTGACTTGGCAAAAGCGGGCCCGCTGCTTTGCGGTGGAATCACTGTATTTAATCCAATCTTAATTGCAGGGGTAAAAGCTACTGACAAGGTAGGAGTTATCGGAATTGGGGGCTTGGGTCATATGGCACTCAAATTCCTAAACAAATGGGGATGTGAGGTAATTGCTTTTAGCTCTAACCCAAGTAAAAAAGAATCCATTTTAGCAATGGGAGCGACCAAAGTGGTGGATTCCACGAATCCTGATGAATTGGCTAAAATCGCAGGTACCTTGAATTTTATCCTGAATACCACCAACGTAACCCTGGATTGGAATTCCTATTTGGTGGCGCTGGCTCCTAAAGGAAAATTTCACAATGTTGGTGCGGTTTTGGAACCTATGGCTATTCCTGCATTTACGCTACTTACAGGAGAAAAATCAGTTACAGGAAGCCCACTTGGCAGCCCGGCACTGACCCGAACGATGCTTGAATTTTGCGTTCGTCATAACATCTATCCAATTACTGAAGAATTTCCTATGTCAAAGGCAAATGAAGCTTTAGAACATTTAAAATCAGGAAAAGCTCGTTTTCGAATCGTATTGAAAAACTAAAAGCTAGTTAATGGCTAATAAATTTTTTTAAAGATAAAGTCAAACTAAAATAATCATTAAAATTTAACATCATGAAAGCTATAAAAATTTACTTCGCAATGCTGTTTTTCTTTGCTTTCACCAGCAATGGAATAAGCCAAGATAATGTAAAAATAATCTATGCATCTTTTGATTACAACACACAAATCACTTCTGATTAT
>DATIRG010000171.1:0-6281 GCA_035470005.1 Lutibacter sp.
CGACCCAATTATTAAACATTTTATTCTTTCAATTTTATCAGACATGATCAATTTTTATTTTAATAAGTAACAAATTTATGGCAATTTATTATAAATTAACTCCTTTGTCCATTATTTTTTATGATGCCATTATAACCAGAAACCATTTGAAACATTCCTTACGTTACAAATTGAAAATTGTGGTAAATTTGATTTTTAATTATCTAAATAAAATGAACGAAATCAAAACCATCAATTCATTCGAGCAACTTGAAAAAATATTGCAGGAAACTTCTGCCGTTTTGGTCTATTTCTCAACAAATTCTTGCAATGTTGGGGAAGCGCTGGAGCCTAAAGTATACGAATTGCTAAATACCGATTTTCCAAAAATTGCTTTTTATAAAGTCGATATGAATTTTTCTCCTGAAATAGCCGCAAAATACAGCGCCTTTGTTGAGCCCACTATTTTGGTGTTTTTTGAGGGTAAAGAAACCATCAGAAAAAGCAGAAATATTGGCATTTACGAATTGCAATCTGCAATTTTGAGACCCTACAAACTTATTTTCGAATAATTGCTTGTTAAACTTATTTTTAGCCCTATATTTGCACACCGAAATTAGAATGATTTCTAATTCGGGGTGTAGCGTAGCCCGGTTATCGCGCCTGCTTTGGGAGCAGGAGGTCGCAGGTTCGAATCCTGCCACCCCGACCAAAAAAAGCCTAAAAATTCAATTTGAATTTTTAGGCTTTTTGCTTATTAATGATGCTACTTAAAAATTTAACGAAGTGGCAAAAAGAAATCTTACATTATTAACATTATTTGTGTTTTGAACTTTTGTGTAATCGATATTTGTAGTTCCATAAGCGGCAGTATCATAAGACACTTCACCTCTAAACCTAACCAAACCATTTCCATATTCAATTCGTGGGGAAATCCGATAGCTGAAATCAATATCAGTTCCTCTGGCATACACAGCTCCTGTGATAGGATCATCAGCCCCATAATTTTTAGTATATCCCGCAAATATTCCTAAAGTTGTTTTTTCGCCTATAAAACCAGAGTCAACATCGAACCAAACACTACCTACGGTAAAATTGGTGTATTCATTTTCACCTTTACTATTGGTTCCAGAAACGCCATAACCGCCCAACATCACAAAATTAAACAGATTTTGTCCGTAAATTCCTCCAATTCTGATGGCTGCTTTATCTATTTTAATTTTACTGAACAAGCTTAACTGATAACTCCCTAAACTTTCTTCGGATTTGTATTTTAATCCGCTGACCATATAAGATAATTGCGGTTTTAATGTTTTATAACCAATGTTGGCGCCGATTAAAAAATTAGATTTCAAGCCTAAAACATAAGTTGCATTAAGCTCAGGCATAGCCGAGTTTCTCAAATATTCAGTTGACGGGCCATTTGGTCCGTTAGATTTAAAATCCAATTCCGTAGATGCAGCAATGGATAATTTAGAATTGGCTGTCGCACTATAACTATACTTAATTTGTGCACTTCTTTCCAAAGGAAAATAAGGCAAACCCGCATTCCAAGAAGCTACTTGAGGAAATGCGTCCAGCGTAAACATAGGATGCCAATATTGTCCGGCCATTAGTTCTGTTTTTTCCCAATTTAATTTCACCATTGCATGGCGCAAACGAAACAATCCAATTTTATCATCCGCCGACCCCACAAAATCTCCTTCCAGTAAACCGGAAACTTTTGCATTTAAAAACCTTGGTGCTGTAACCATAATTCGGGCTCTGGAATGAATGTTTAACATATTAAAATTGGATTTCGCATTGATGTCTTCCCCATTTGCATCTAAGTCCTCATTTTTAGGAAATATAAGCACATTTCCTTCTCTTGCAGAAACAGTTTGCCTCGTGTCAAAAATGCTTTCAGCCCAAATATGGCCACCAATTTTAATAGATAATTTTTCTTCTTCTTGTGCTGTAGAAGTGTTTGGCACTAAAAAAAGCGCTAAAAAAGAAAATAGAATTACGTAATTTTTCATTATTTAAAGTTTATTAATTAATTTTTGGTGTTGTTGCCAAATCAATAAGATTGACAATTGATTTAAAATCAGTTTTACTGTTTTTGCTAAGTCCTATTTCGCAAGTTCTGCTGGTTGCATAACCGTCGGTTACGCTTTCCGGAATTTGTTCGTCCAGGGTTCTCAAACCATGCTCATTGAGTTCAGGGAAATTAAAACCTTTATTTCCTGCAAAACCACAACAATTGGTTTTTGGTGTATACACTACTGTGGAACACAATTTTGCGATGGCATATAAATCCTCATCAATGCCCATTTTTTTCAAACTGCATACAGAAAATACAGCAACTTCTTTGTTTACCGGTTTAAATTCTAATCGATCCAATAAAAAAGTGGTGGTGAAATTGGTGATGTCATAAAGTTTTAAAGCTGAACCTTTCATAGATTCTCTCATTTGCAATGAACACGGACTCATATCACACAAAATTGGATATTCTCCGTTATTGCTTGCCTTTAGCAAACTTTGGAATAATTTATCAGAAGCCGTATGAGCAGAATCAGCAAATCCAAGGGACTTAAAAGCAAGTCCGCAACATAGGTTTTCGCTGGCTTCAGGATAAATAATCTCACAATTGGCTTTGTTTAAAATTTTAACCGTTTTGTTGTAAACCGTGTCTTCATCAGTATAACTGTTTGAAGCACCCATCATTTTATTGATACAACTCGAAAAATAAACCACTTTTAACGCATTTGGCTTTAAACTGGATTGCTTTTCAATTTTAAGGTGAGCAGCTTTGGGCGTATATTTGGTCCATTCCATTTTTTGCCCCAACATAGAAGTCGCCACGCCAACTACTTTATTATAGGCGCTATGACCTATAACATTTGCAATGGCGTGACTTACATTTAAGCCAACATGAACACCTTTTGTGGCCAAGCTAAAATTATTGACAATCAGTTTGGCAATTTTATTGCCCGAATGCTTTTTGGCTCTCACTCGTTTTACATAATCACCTGTATCAATATTTACCGGGCACGCCAACATACACAAACCGTCTGTGGCGCACATAGAATCGAAACCATATTCAAAAGATTTTTCCAATTCACGGGCTTCTTTTGAAAATCCTTCGGCATCTAACCTGCTCATTTCCCGATGCAAAACAATACGCTGCCGTGGCGAAAAGCCCAAATCGTAAGAAACACAACTGGATTCACAAAAACCACATTCAATGCATTTATCAATCTGGTCATCGGCTTTTGGCAACGGTTTCAGGTTTTTTAAATGAACTTTTTTATCATCATTGATAATGACACCCGGATTGATAATTCCTTTTGGATCAAAAATTTGCTTGATTTTTTTCATCAAAATATAGGCTTCCGAGCCCCATTCCTTTTCAACAAAAGGTGCCATATTTCTTCCTGTTCCGTGCTCAGACTTTAGCGCTCCGTCGTATTTATCAACCACCAAAACAGCCAATTCGTCCATAAAATTTTCGTAACGTTTTATTTCTGAAGCCGTTCCGAAATCCTGTGTAAAAACAAAATGCAGATTTCCATCCAATGCATGGCCAAAAATTACCGCCTCATTGTAATGGTATTTTTTAAATAAGTCTTGTAAATCCAAAGTTCCTGCTGCCAATCTTGGCACCGGGAATGTGATGTCTTCAATTATAACTGTTGTCCCAATTTTTCTGATGGCGCCAATAGTTGGAAACAATCCTTTTCTTATTTTCCAATATTGATTGTATAGAGAAGCGTCATCGGTAAATTTGAAAGGCAATTCTGGTTTTATGTGATTGATGGATTTTTCAATTTCATCAATTTGTGCTGCCAATAATTCCTTATTGGGTGCCACCGTTTCAACCAAAACAGCCGAAGCGCCTTCACTTAATGTTGATAGATAATTGGGAACGCCGTCCATTTTTTCAACCGACCGCAAGCTGGCCCTGTCCATCAATTCAACGGCTGCAACCGGTTCCGATTTTAATATAGAAACCACGTTACAAGCCATTTCAATATTTTCAAAAATCATTAAGGCACTTGCTTTAAAGGGATGATTTACGACGGTATTATAGGTAATTTCGGCAATCATTCCCAAAGTCCCTTCGGATCCAATCATTAAATGCGTAATAACCTCAATTGGATCTGAATAATCAACCAAAGCATTTAAGCTGTAGCCGGTAGTATTCTTCATTTTAAATTTATGATGAATACGGTCAACCAATTCTTGATTATTTTGGGTTTCTTTGATTATTTGAAGAACCTCATTATAAATAACCGCATGATGAATTTTAAATTGCTCAATACTTTCTAAATCATTGGTATCCAGCAAAAATCCATCATAAAAAATGATTTTTAAACTTGCTACAGTTTTATAGGAGTTTTCCGCAGTTCCACAACACATACCACTGGCATTGTTGGCTGCAATACCGCCAATCATTGCCGAATTTATGGAAGCGGGATCAGGTCCAATTTTGCGTCCGTAAGGCTTCAGCAGCATATTTGCTCTTGCGCCGATAACACCCGGTTGCAACTTTATGCGATTCCCATCTTCTAGCACTTCATAATCGGTCCAATATTTAGACGTTAATATAAGAATGGAGTCTGAAACAGCTTGCCCTGATAAACTGGTGCCTGCCGCCCTAAAAGTGACAGGCAAGTTTAATTTATTGGCTTCTTCAAGCAAAAAAGTTATTTCTTCAATAGATTTAGATTGAATTACAATTTTTGGAATCAATCTGTAAAAGCTGGCATCCGTTCCATAAGCCAAGGTGCTTGCTTTATCTGTAAAAATTCGATCGGAATCTATTTTTTCTGAAATATTTTCATGAAATAATTGATAACTTTTTTCTAACATAATATTTTATTAAAGTGAATTCAGATAAACTGTTAAATTATCGGTGATGTCCAATCCATATAACATGATTAAACCGATAATTCCGGCAAAAATCACATAATAAAGTGTTGGTAAAATGGTTCTTCTTAGTACAATTCCTTCTCTTCCAAGCATTCCAACGGTTGCAGCAGCTGCAACAACATTGTGAATGGCAATCATATTTCCTGCAGCTGCACCAACGGCTTGCAGGGCTACAAAAACAGAACCTGTTAAACCTAAATTTACGGCGGTAGAAAACTGGAATTGCGCCAGCATCATATTGGAAACTGTGTTAGAACCTGCGATAAATGCGCCCAATGCGCCTACAGAAGCGGCAAAAGCAGGATAAACGCCACCCATAGTATCTGCAACCCATTGTGCCATGGCGATTGGCATACTATCGTATCCGAAGTCATTTACACCTGAATTGATTAAGATTCTTACCATTGGTATGGTGAATATTAAAACAAAACCTGCTCCCAATAAAGTTTTTGAAGATTCGCTAATGGCACTAGACAATTCTTTTGCTTTCATATTGTGCAAAAAATAAGTAATCAAAACCACCATAACCATAATTCCGCCTGGCAGAAATAATGGAGAAAATGAAGCACTAATTCCTTTTTCACCCAAAATATCTGAAATTGTAAGGGTGACATATTTTAAAGCAGAACTAACGCCAAGCTGCGGAATTCTACTTATTACCAAAAATATTGCGACTAAAAGGTATGGCAACCAAGCTTTAGCCAAAGATATTTTTGAAGATTTCTCAGTTAAATTTTCCAATTTTATTTCTAAATCACCCATCCAGGTTGCAGGCCAATCTTTTGCAGGAGCAAAATCCCAAGTATCTTTTGGAATTAAAAATTTTGCTTTTGCGGCAGTTACAACAATAACCAAACCTACAAGCGCTCCAATAAGTGAAGGAAATTCCGGGCCTAAAAATACGCCGGTCAATGCATAGGGAATTGTAAATGCCAATCCGGCAAAAATGGCAAAAGGCGCAATGGACAAACCTTCGGTCCATGATTTATTTTTACCGAAATATTTCGTTAAAACCATACACATAAATAAGGGAATTAACGTTCCCACAATCCCATGAATAATGGCAACTTCAGAAGTGATCAATTGTAAAAATTGATCCCAATTGGTTCCTGCGGCTTCTAATTGCAAAGCGAAAGCATCTGTTTTTAAGCCAGTGGTAACACCAATCACAATTGGTGTACCAACCGCGCCGAATGAAACCGGTGTAGATTGAATCATCATACCAATAATTACAGCTCCCAAAGCTGGAAAACCCAAACCTAGCAACAATGGCGCTGCAATGGCTGCCGGTGTTCCAAAACCGGAAGCACCTTCAATAAAACTTCCGAATAACCAGGCAATGATAATTACCTGAACACGTCTGTCTGTACTAATATTGGTAAAACCAG
>DATIRG010000172.1:0-4147 GCA_035470005.1 Lutibacter sp.
GGCCGTGGTGCACCAGCCGCCAAATCGCATCGGGTTTACTTCAATAGGAATGATGGTTCCATTTTTATCAATACGAACTTCCACGTGAAAAGGAAAATTTTTCAAATTGACCAGTGCGCCAAGTGTATTCAGAAATTCCTGCATCGTTGGCAAGTGCTTTTCAATTATTTCTTCGGAAGTGGTGTACACCCTATCATTTACATCTTTTCCCGTTGAAAATCGGTGGTGTAAAATAGAGAGAATTACCGGTTCTCCTTCTTTATTGAAATAACAATCCATCGCATATTCTTCTCCTTCAATGCATTCCTCAACAATAAAATTGGAAGTATCCACCACTTCATTTGGGTAAAAACTTCTGATTTCAGCGATATCGTTGGTAATTTTTTTTAACACCGCCGGCCATTCTTCGAGATTGTCCACTTTATGGATGCCCAAACTGAAAAAGCCAACCGCGGGTTTTATAATGAATGGAAATTTTACAGTTGAAAGCGGTAAATTCGCCAATTCTTCAAACTTGATTCCTATGAAAAAGTAATTTGGGAATATGGCCTTCAGCAATTCCCTAAATTTAATTTTGTTTTTGAAAACCTGAATTTGACCCGGCAATTTTGTGGAAGCCAAGTTTTTCTCAATCCAGCTGATGGTGTTTTCGGAATTGGTATAAAGCGGACAGTTTGGCGTATTTTTAATAAATCCCACCGCTTCTTTTTCTGAAATCCAATTTAACGAATCGTCAGAAATCATTGCTCTCGCTACTTTAGTTGATACTATTTCAAGCTTGTTTTCTTTGATGGTTTTAAGCAAAAATGAGGAAATGTAGGGCTGGTCAATTAAAATCATTTGAATGGGTTTTTTCCAAAGTTAAAGGTTAAGACAAAAGTAAAGAATAATGCAACAACAACAATTTTCTCCACACTTCTCATTTTGGATTGTACTCAGGTTATTTTCCTTTTTCTTTTCCTTTTTCCACTTCCTTGTCTTTTTCTATTTCTTTTTTTATTTCTTTTTCGTCACTTTCTTTTATTTCTTCGTCTTTTCTGAAACCAATCAGGCTGCGGTATTTAAGTTCGGTTTTTTTCAATTCTTCCTCCAGATTTCGGTATCTGGTGATGTCCTTAATGGTGATTACAACAGCGATTACTTTATTTTGTTTGTCAAATATTGGCCTTCCGCTCAATAAAACCCGTTTCTTTTGTTCCAATTTTGGGTTATAGAGCACCACATCCACATCATCGGTAGGTTCGCCAACCAATGCGCGTTCCATAGGAAGTTTTTGTATGGGAAATATTGTTTTTCCGTCGGGGAAATACAATTCAAAATGTTCGGAAAAATTGGTGGAAATCTTAGAATCGTCTTCTGTTCCAAAAAGCTCATTCGCCATATCATTGGCCAAAATAACCTGTTTATCGGTATTCACCACGATAACGCCATCGCTGACATTCTCCAAAATCAGGTTTAATTTTTGTTCATTTTCATATAAATCATTCAAAGCCGCCTGCTCTTCTTCTTCCAATTTTAACTGGTCGGTGATATCGCGCGCGATAGCGTATAAAAGCGCTGTGGAAGCATCAATGGTTGCCGTCCAAGACAACCATCGAATGTCACCATCTTTGCACACCCATCTGTTTTCAAAATTTACCAAAGGCGTGCCTTTTTGAAGTTCTTCCAATGCTTTTTCCGTAGTGGCCAAATCTTCAGGAAAAATATAGTTTGTAAAAGGTTTACTTTTTAGCTCCAAATCACTATATCCCAACACTTTGCTTAAAGACGGATTTATTTTTATAAAGGTGTTTTTTGAAGCGACCACCAAAATATCCAAAGACATATTAAAAAAAGTGTCGGCAGCCTTCAAGGATTCTTCCACTTCTTTTTTAGCGTTGACATCCCTTGCAACCGCATATAAAAGTCCGGTTTCAGTATCTGGATAGGTTGTCCAGCTCAACCATTTTAATGAACCGTCCTTACAAATATATCGATTCTCAAAATTCGCAGTGATGGCTCCTGATTTCAATTTTGCCACTTCCTGAAGGGTGGAATCTAAATCTTTGGCGTAAACGAATGACATAAATGGTTTTCCCAGCAGTTCTTGCTCGGTATAACCCAATATTTTTGTGGTTGCCGGATTGACTTTTAAAAAGGTATCGTTTGATGAAATAATTAACATATCTCTTGAAAGATTAAAGAAGGTATTTCCGGCTACCAACAATTTTTGGGAATTAATTCTTTCGGTGATATCGGTCGCAATCGTTCCAACCGCAAAAACCCTGTTCGCGGCATCGAACAAAGGAAATTTAACAGCCAGATAGGTATGCAATCCGTCTGGTTGCTCAAGCACTTCCTCCACCTGAATTTCCTTGCCTAATTTTACCGCTTCCAAATCCGTATTTCGATATCGGTCTGCTGTTTCTTTTGGCAAAAAATCATGGTCTGTTTTGCCTTTTATGTTTTCCTCCTTCAATTTGTAGAGGGTTTCATATTGCTTATTAATCAACAAATATTCTCCATTGATTTTTTTTACAGAAATGGGATTTGTGGTGTTGTCGATGATTGACTGCAGCAATTTACGATTCTCCAACGATTCCATTTCCGCTTCATTTTTTGCTTTTAGCTGCGTTTGAATAATAAAATAAACGACCGTCAAAAGTCCCAAAGAAAGCGCAATTAAAGCGAGGGAAATCCAATCCCACAAAAGCGGCATTTCAGGAAGTATGTGGTTCCAATAAATTAAACCAAGTGCCAAAATAACAATAAAGTTAAAAATGTAACCCAGTATTATTTTCGTTTTAAAGAAGATTTTCATCTGTTTAAATTTTATTTTTTAGCGGTAACAGCTGCTTTTCACCATTAATTATTCCTTCGTGTATCAAAATTTGTTAGGCTCGTTTCACTTTATTCTTTTTTAACCGGGAAATCCTTATTATATGGATTTAATCTACTAATTTAACCATTTTAGTTGGATTTTAAGTTCATTTTTAACTCGTTTTTTAAATTATTATTTTGAAATTTCTTCTGAAAATATATGAATTACCCTCAATTTATAAATTCATTATTAACAAAATGACAATTCTTTGTTACAATTTAAAGCTTTTGGGGATTAAATGAAATTGTTTGTTATTTTTGTACTTAATAAAAACTATGAATTATGGCAATTAAAAAACAGTACTTAAAAAACAAATCCAACTGCAAGGTAACCTTCAGCATTGCCGCAAAAGATGCAGATAATGTTTCAGTAATTGGTGATTTTAATAATTGGGACAGTAAAACGCACCCATTAAAAAAATTAAAAAACGGAACTTTTAAAGGAACTATAGATTTACAAAAAGGTCAATCGTACGAATTTAGATATGCCGTTGACGGTGATTACGTTAACGACGAAGAAGCTGACGATTATTTATGGAATGATTTTGCCGCCGGTGAAAATGGCGTTTTAAATCTTTAATCCGAAAGTTTTAAGTTTCCCGTTTCAAGTTTAAGGCGAAATTAAATAATCGTAAATCTTAATTCAATTTGCGTTAGCGATTGCAGAGAAATCCTTTTTGGCGATTTTTCCTTGCCAAAAAGATTGGAACAGAAAGCGCGACCGTCAGGGGAAAGCCCTACAAATTATATTTCACTGAAAACAGGTACAATCTTGGCTGAATAAAGTACAGGGAAGTTGTATTGCTGTCGGAAATTTCATTGTAACTGTCGGTGTTCATCGACGTGTTGTTGGTTAAATTGTTCGCCGAAATTTTAAATTCCCACTTGCTGTCTTTTTGCTGATAATACCGGTTCGCGTTTACAAATGAATAGGTATTTTTTACTGTGTTTTCATCGTTTTTGTAGTTGTAATAGCTATAATCGGCCGTTAAAATGAAGTTTTTCAAGAACCCGATTTCCATATTTGCAAACGGCCTGTCGGTGGTGCTTCCCGTGTTTGAATATTCGGAAAACGATTTTTGGTAACCCACTTCAAAATTTGGCGCATTTTTAAATTTACTGGCCACGCTTGCCTGGTAATTGTGGGAAAGCGATTTTGACTTAATTTCTTCGTTATTTACGGTATTGTTAAAGGTTGAATTTGAAAAATTGGCGCTAAAATTCGTTTTAAGTCGGCTGTACGTTTTGCCATACCTTAAATTTGCAGAAAATGTTTCATCGGCCAAAT
>DATIRG010000173.1:0-6898 GCA_035470005.1 Lutibacter sp.
AGTTTTTATGAAAGTCAGGGCCGTTTTGCCAATTACGTAAACGAGTATGCTGAATCCATAAAACCTTCCGGCGGAAATCCGGCCATTATTCCCGGACGCGGCATTGCAAAACCATTTCAGGAAGATGCTTATGATTATCCGGTGGCTGAAGCTTACATTTCCTATGCGCCAAGCAGTCATTTCAACTTTCAGTTTGGTCGCGGCAAAAACTTTATAGGTGATGGATATCGTTCTTTATTTTTGTCGGATGTGGCATCACCTTATCCGTATTTTAAAATTTCCACCAACTTTTGGAAGATAAAATACACCAATTTTTTTATGTGGATGCAAGACGTCAGACCTGAATTAACCGTTGATGGCGCTTACAAACAAAAATATATGGCGATGCATTATTTGGACTGGAATGTTTCAAAAAAGTTCAATATCGGATTGTTTGAAGCGGTTATTTGGGACGATGTAAACGGCAGAGGTTTCGACATCAATTATGTTAATCCGCTTATTTTTTATACCGCGGTAGAGTTTGCAACAGGTTCAAGAGCTGGAAATACAACGCTCGGGCTTAGTTTGAAATATAAATTGAAAGCGGTTACCCTTTATTCACAATTGCTTTTGGATGATTTTAGGGTAGGAGAAATGACCAGCAGCAACGGCTGGTGGGCCAATAAATTTGGGGTGCAGTTTGGCGCAAAATATTACAACGCATTTAATGTGGAAAATTTGTTTTTGCAGGCCGAATTTAATGCAGTACGACCTTATACCTATTCTCATGACGAATTGAATTATAATTTCGGCCATAACAACCAACCGCTGGCGCATTTATGGGGCGCAAATTTTAGGGAAGCGGTTGGAATTATGAATTACACCAAAGATCGCTGGATTGCAAACGCAAAAATAGTGTTCGGAAAAAAAGGATTCGATTTTGCCGACGGAACAGATACCAAAAGTTATGGCGGTGATGTTTTTGCCGACAATGATGATCGGGTTTCAGATTATGGCAATACAATTGGCCAGGGAAATGTGGCCAATGTTTTTATAGGTGATTTGCAGTTGGGTTATTTGGTGAATCCTGCCACCAATTTAAAATTATTTGGCGGTGTATCCTATAGAAAATTTGATCCTACAGCACCTTCAAAAGGTTTTTCAGCATCAAATTCCACCTGGATTTCCTTCGGATTAAAAACCGATGTGTTTAATTGGTATTTTGATTTTTAAGACACATTATTCAAAAATAAAATAAAAAAAGTCGGAATTTCAATCATTGAAATCCCGACTTTTTTCGTCTTTGGGTTATTTTTTACATCCCGGTAGTTTCAAAAAATTCTTTTTCAATCACTTCTCTGTGATCAGGATGTGATATTTTTATCAGTTCCTTTACGCGTTGTTTTATGGTTTTTCCATATAAATTGGCAACGCCATATTCGGTAACAATGTATTGAACATGCGCTCTGGTGGTTACAACACCAGCACCTTTATTCAAAAATGGCACAATACGGCTAATTCCATTTTCGGTCGTTGAAGGGATGGCAATAATGGCTTTTCCGCCTTCACTTAATCCGGCTCCCCTAATAAAATCCATTTGTCCGCCAACACCCGAATACAATCTTCCTCCAATAGAATCCGCGCAAACTTGTCCGGTTAAATCAACTTGAATGGCTGAATTTATAGAAACCATTTTAGGATTTTGTCTGATCACGGAAACATCGTTTACATAATTACAAGACCGCAGTTCAACAAACGGATTGTCATCCACATAATCGTACAAGCGTTTGGATCCCATTAAAAAGGTGGCCAAAGCCCTGCCGGCATTTACGCCTTTATAATTTCCGTTAATCACATTTTTTAAAATCAAATCTATAACGCCATCAGAAAACATTTCGGTGTGCAAGCCTAAATCCTTATGATTGCCCAATTTATGCAAAACCGCATTTGGAATGCTTCCTATACCCATTTGCAACGTGCTTCTGTCCTCAATCAATTCAGCAATAAAACTGCCTATTTTATCTTCTGTGGGTGTTGGTTCTGCCAAAGAATGCTCATGAATTGGCAAATTTACTTCAACAAAAGTATCCAGTTCGGAAATATGAATAATACCTTCGCCATGAACCCTTGGCATCTGCTCGTTTATTTGTGCAATAACGTGTTTCGCATTGTCAATAACCGCTAAAATTGCTTCCAAAGAAACTCCAAGAGAACAATAACCATGCTTATCGGGCGGAGAAACCTGAATCAGGGCAACATCAACAGGAAGGATATTTCGTTTAAATAAATTGGGAACTTCACTTAAAAATACCGGCGTGTAAGAACCATTTCCGGCTTTAAGCGTATGACGCACGTTTGCACCGATAAAAAGTGAATTCACGTGAAAACTGTCTTTGTATCTTGGGTCGGCATAAGGAGCGTCGCCTTCGGTGTGTAAATGGCAAACTTCTACGCCACGAAGTTCTTCGTGTCGCGCAGCCATGGCATTTATCAATTCTTGTGGCGCTGCGGCTGCCGCTTGGATATATATCCGGTCGTGTGATTTTATAACTTTTACAGCTTCAGCTGCGCTAACGGCTTTATACATAAACATAAGTCGAATAATTTTCGGCCAAATGTACAATTGATTTTAGCTAAAAAAACTGTTTTAAATCATTTTTTGGACTATTTTTTGATGAAGGGGATTTTCAGAAAAACCACGTATGAAAATTATTTATTTGAAGTACCTTTGCAGTATAAATTTAATGATAGAATGATAAAACTTAAAACGAGAGCCGAAATTGAACTGATGCGTGAAAGCGCCCTTATAGTATCAAAAACTTTGGGGATTTTGGCGAAAGAAGTAAAACCAGGCGTTACCACGTTATATTTAGATAAATTGGCAGAGGAGTTTATAAGAGATCAAGGTGCTTTGCCAGGTTTTTTGGGAATGTATGGTTTTCCTAATACCTTGTGTATGAGTCCAAATGCCCAAATTGTTCACGGTATTCCAAATAATAAACCATTATTGGAAGGGGATATTATTTCCATAGATTGCGGTGCTTTAAAAAACGGATTTTACGGTGATCACGCCTATACTTTTGAAGTTGGAGAAGTGGCCGATGAGACCAAAAAATTGCTAAAAATCACTAAGGAAAGTTTGTATTTGGGAATCCGCGAATTTAAAGCTGGCAACAGAGTAGGCGATGTGGGTTTTGCCATTCAACATCATTGTGAAAAACACGGATACGGAATTGTTCGCGAATTGGTTGGACACGGATTGGGAAAAGAAATGCACGAGGATCCTGAAATGCCAAATTATGGATTCAGGGGAAAAGGCAAAAAATTTACAGAAGGAATGGTGGTTGCCATTGAGCCAATGGTGAACTTGGGAACGCACCAAATTAACCAATTAAAAGACGGTTGGACCATTTTAACAAAAGACGGCAAGCCAAGCGCTCATTTTGAGCACGACGTTGCCATTATAAACGGCAAACCCGAATTACTTTCTACCTTTAGCTATATTTATGAGGCGTTAGGAATTGAAAGTGACGAAGAAAAAGAGTTCAGACAGTAAATAATAAAATATGATTCAGGAAATTTCCAACATTGAGCCAAAAGAAATCATCAAAGGTTTTAACGGACGCTTTTTTCACACCAACAGTTTCACCATTGCTTTTTGGGAGATTGAGGAAGGAGCCATTTTACCTGAACATTCACATATTCATGAGCAATCAACCCAAGTGATTGAAGGAAAGCTTGAAATGCTTATTGATGGTGTCACTACAGTTTTAGAACCTGGAATGATTGCCAATATTCCTTCAAATGTGATTCATAGCGGAAAGGCGTTAACAAATTGCAAAGTGACTGACGTATTTTCTCCAACTAGAGAAGACTATAAATAAGTGGAAGGATTATTTAAATTCATACTCAATAAAATACCGCGCCCAATACTCATAAAAGCGAGTTATTGGGTAAGTCCGTTCTTGGCAATTTACCTAAAAGGCTCACGATATACCGATCCGATTGACGGTAAAAGTTTCAGCAGTTTTTTGCCTTATGGCTACGGAAAACAGCGAAAAAACGCTCTTGCCCCTGGAACACTTTCACTGGAACGTCACCGATTGCTGTGGCTGTATTTAAAAAACGAAACTGATTTTTTTACAACACATAAAAAGGTATTGCACATGGCACCCGAACAATGTTTTTTAAAACGGTTCAAAAGCCTGAAAAACCTGGATTATTTAACCGCTGATTTGTACTCTCCAATTGTAGATGTGAAAGCAGATATTTGCGATTTGCCTTTTGAAGAAAACAGCTTCGACATTATTTTTTGCAACCACGTTTTGGAGCATATTGAAGATGACAAGAAAGCGATGAGCGAATTGTACCGAGTTTTAAAACCTGGCGGAATGGGGATTTTTCAAATTCCGCAGGATTTGAACTTAGATAAAACCTATGAAGATTTTTCTATTACCAATCCTGATGAACGCGCCAAACATTTTGGGCAATACGACCACGTTCGTGTTTACGGAAAAGATTATTTTAACCGTTTAAGGGCAGTTGGATTTAAAGTCGAAGAAGTTAATTATTCAGAAAAAATTTCTTCGGAACTTATTGAAAAATATTGTTTGACAAAAGGCGAAATTCTGCCTGTCTGTTATAAATAAACTAATTGTTGAAATTGTCTGATTTATAAGTTTGAATTTCGCCTTTTTCATTGACATAAATCAAAAATGCTTTTAATTCTGGATGGTTTTTTAAAAACACTGTAGATTTCTCAAATCCCATTTCCATAAAAGCAGTTGCATAAGCATCAACATCCGCACAATCTGCTTTTGAAATCACTGAAGCGCTCAGCAAATTGCTTTCTTTGGCGTAACCTGTTTTCGGATTTATAGTGTGAACATATTTTGTGCCGTCTTCCTTAACTTTAAATTTCCTGTAATTTCCTGAAGTGGCGATAGATTCATCTCTCAGTTCAATAACGGTTGCAAAAGAGCGGCTTCCGTCTGTATTCGGATTTTCAATGGCTATTTTCCAAGGTGTACCTTTTTCATTTTTGCCTCTTGCCCTAATTTCGCCGCCAATTTCAACCATATAATTTACAACGCCGTTTTTTTCAAACATCCGGCTCACCATATCTACCAAATAGCCTTTCGCGATGGCATTAAAATCAAGATAAATTTCAGGATATAATTTTTTGATTTTTCCATTTTCGAGCTGAACTTTGTCAAAACCAACAAATTTCAATAGTTCTTCCACTTTTAAAGAATCCAGATTTTCAATCGGTTTTTCCGGACCAAAACCGTAAGCATTCACCAAAATACCAACAGTTGGGTCAAAAGCGCCTTCAGTTTCTATGTAAATTTTTTCTGATTTTGTGAAAACTTCCTGTAAATTGGCATCTGCACTAACAGTGGTGTCTCCTTTATTTATTTTTGAAAGATCCGAAGTTGGAATATAGGTAGAAGCGGATTTGTTTATCGCCGCAATTAAACTGTCGATTTTGATTTCATAATTGTTGGATCCGGCAGCCAAATAACGTACTGTAAATGTGGTGCCTATGGCGTTTCCTTCAATTACTTTTAAGTCGTTTTTAGTATCGGTACAAGAGAAAAACACCAATAAAATTAAGATAAAGAGACAATTTTTCATAACTTTGGTTGTTATTGAATTATTAATGAATTTAAACAGTAAATATAAAGTTTTATTTTTCTTAAAAATATCATAAAATAAGGATAATTTAAGGAACATTACTTTGTTTTATTTACTTTTGTTACACATTAAAAAACCATATAAATTATGAAGAAAATCGGAATTTTGATGCTTATGGCATCTATTTTTTTAACTTCATGTGTTTCTCAAAAGAAATACACGGACCTGGAAAACAATTACAACAAAACGAGTTCAGAATTGGTTGATACCAAAGCTGATTTGATGAAATGTAGAATCGAAAGTGAAAGTAGATTGAATGCTTTAAATCAACAGGTAGAAGATTTAAGAAAAGACAAAGAAAAAACATTGGAATATGTTGAAAACTTAACTGTTTTATCTAAATCTGCTTCAGAAAGCATCAAAGAAACTTTGACACAAATGGGTAAAAAAGATGAGTATATTCAATATATCCAAAAAGCGATTACCCAAAGAGATTCTATGAATTTGGCTTTAGGGTTTAAATTAAAAAGTGTGTTGAAAGATGGTTTTAGCGATGAAGACATCCAAGTAAATGTTGAAAAAACTGTGGTGTATATTTCTATTGCCGACAGATTATTGTTCAGAAGCGGAAGTCACGTAATTTCAAATGATGCAAAACGCGTGTTGAAAAAAGTTGCTGATGTTATTGCAGCGCAACCTGAATTGGAAGTTATGGTTGAAGGTTATACTGATAATATGCCAATCAGCACTTCAGATATGAAAGACAACTGGGATTTAAGTGTTAAACGTTCTACCTCTGTAATCAGGGTTTTACAAAATGACTTTAATATTGAACCAAGTCGTTTGGTTGCTGCAGGAAGAAGTGAATATATGCCATTAGATACCAATGCAACGGTTGAAGGAAGATCAAAAAACAGAAGAACACGTATTGTTTTAATGCCAAAATTAGATCAGTTTTTCAAATTACTTGAAAGCAAAGTTGACTAATTAAAAATGATGATTTATTGTAAAAAGCACGCCATTGGCGTGCTTTTTTGTTGATTACTATGACGTGATTTAGTTTAGCGCGATATCTAAAAATTGAAAACCTTATACTGAAGTAAATATTCTTCATTTAGATTTGGCACCATATCTTTATTGGAAACATTGCCCAATCCCACATTTGCAAACAGCACTTTTGCCTGGTTTTTTTGTGCGTGCAATTTGATGGTTTCCATCCAAATAACATCGTAAGGAATGTTGTATTCAGATATACCAACCACTTTTACAACAACAAAATAAC
>DATIRG010000174.1:0-4009 GCA_035470005.1 Lutibacter sp.
GGATTTTTAGGTGTAAAATCTAAATCGCCAACCGCCGAAAAATTTACGATATTCTTATTTTTCAAAGAAATATTAACCCCATAATTCCGTATTGAATTTTTCCCCTCTACAGCCACAGTTAAATCGCCGAGTTCTGAATTATTAAGGTTAAAATCAACAACTGTAAAGTTGGCTGTTGGCTTAATTACCTTATTTAATTGTTTGTAATTAAGGGAGCCGTTCATAATTCCTTTTACACTTATACTGTCAATTTTAGGTGTAATATTTGCCAGATTTACATTGTCAAACTTAAAGGTTAAATCCTTTGAAATGGTGTCACGCACTTGCCCGAAAAACTCAATTCTTTGCTCATTTGAAGTGATTAAAAAAGGACTGATGTCGAAGGTTTTTGTTTTATTGTCGTAAACCAGTTTATTGTCGAAATTGTCTTCAGGATTGATAATCCAATCGGTATCTTTAAAGTTGAAATACGATTTTTGAAGTCCGAAAACCGATTTGTTTTCTTTGTTAAAGGTATGATAAAACGCCAAATCATAGGTCTCTGTATTCTTCTCTCCGCCCAAAAACTCGGTTCTAAAATATAAGGTGTCATTTAGGGTGATATTTACCAATTGCAATTTGGCAATATTGTAATTTTTGGTATTTATTTTAGCAATGGAAAGTTGCGTATTAAATAGCGGATTCTTTGTGTCGATTTGTAAATTCAGCGAATCAATGGTGTTATTATATGCGATAATTTTTGGTGATTTAATATTTAATCTGAACAAATTATCATCAGAATTGATATTTCCAACAATTGATGTATTGGCCGATAGAGATACTTCAGGAAAAAATACCTCCAATATTTTGTCGTGGATTTTAAATTTAAATTCCAGTTCCTGTGCCGGTGTAACCACAAAAGGCTTGTAATTTGAATAAATGCTTCCCAAGGAATTTTTTATTAGTTTACCCAGTTCGGCAAACTTAAATTTCCCTTTTACATAACCATTCACAATTTCTGTTGAATTTACGGTAATTGTTCTTTCGGCACCTTCAAAGGTTGAAGTTACAGTGAAATCCTTGAAGAAATAGCTGTCTTTTTGGTTGGTGTATAAAGCGTTTTTAAAATCAATGGTTCCTGCCAAATCATCCAAAGAATTTCCTGAAACTTGAATGTCAATATCTCCTTTAACAAGTGAAATGCTGTCACGTTTAAAAAGATTCAAGGTATTTAAATCCAAATAATCGATTTTTGTTTTAAAATCGAAGGTGTAAATTTTTGTCGAAAAATCGGCCAAACCGACAAAGTTGAGTTTAATATTGTCATCATTTACCTCCATTTCACCGTCAAAATGCTTGTTTTTTAAGACGCCATTTATGTTAATGTTGGTGTAGGTGTAGCCTTTAAATTGTTGTGAGGAAATATGGCCCTTTACCGAGGTATTCATTTTATCTAAAGTAAAACCTTTTCCGTCAACATCTGCTTCCGCGGTGAGATTGCCCATTGAAGGATTATTTAAAATGCTACCCAATGCAAAATCAATTACAGCAACCTGGCCAAAATAAGATGCATTGTTGATATCGCCAATATTGGTCAGTTCCAAATCTGTAATTAGCGTGCCTATATCGGTTTTCATAATTACATCGGCATTGATCAAATCTTCTGTGATATAAGTAAAACCGCTCACCGAGAATTTTCCCAATTTTTTAAATGATGTAGGAAGCTGTTTTCCTAAAATATTTGGAAGTAAGGCTTTTAAGTGGTCATAATCTGAGGATAATCTGGTTAAATTGGCCGCTAATGAAAATCCTTCTTCCTGATTAAATATGTTTTTAAAATGCAAAGTTCCAATAATTTCAGCATCTTGGTCGGTTTTAAGGAATAGTTTTTCTGTTTTAAAATCATTCAGATTTCCAGTTATTTTTGTCGAAAAATGAAGCATATCATTTGAACCCAATTCACTGTAAAACTTTTTTAAATCCACTAATGATAAATCGGCCTTCTTAACGTCAGCCATTAAAATTACCTTATTGACAAAATCGGAAAAATCTTCTCTGTTATAAGAAAATGAAATGTCGGCAAGCAAAGAAGATTTATCTGTCAGCAATTCAGTATTCAAAAAATTCATCGCTGTTTTTGTGTAGGTAAAATTGCTCGAAAAACTTTGAATTTCCAAATTGTGATTTTCAATAAAATGAAGCCTTTTGATATCGGCGTAAACATTTGGCCCGTCAACTTTAAAGTTTTTGGCGCTTCCTCTAATATCTTTAAAAAACAGCGGTTTGCTGTTTTCTATATTTTCATCATACAATTCAAAATAACCGTCTTTCAATTTTAACCTGGATGAAGTCAGCAAAAATCCGGAAGGTTTTGTAGGTGTGGTGCCATCATCAAACTTATTTATGAACATTGTAAAAGCATCATCTTCCTCTCCTTTATAAGTTTTCATATTTAAGATGAACTTCTCTAAAGAAAATTGACCAAAATTTAATTTTCCGTTAATCAGATTCCGATAACTTAAAACAGATGTCGTTAAATTTTCAACATAAACCAAGGTGTCTGAATGATGGTCTTTAATCAAAACCTCATTCAATTCAACATTTCCCAAAAAAGTCAAATCTACCTTTTTAACGTTGATGTCAACATTATAATCTTTTCGTAAAAAATCTGTAGCCATTTTTCCCAATCT
Source organism: Lutibacter sp. (assembly GCA_035470005.1). Taxonomy (GTDB): domain Bacteria; phylum Bacteroidota; class Bacteroidia; order Flavobacteriales; family Flavobacteriaceae; genus Lutibacter. Next base: position 2,670 of record DATIRG010000174.1, read on the forward strand.
GGTTTGCACAGATGGAAGCGACAATAAAAATGTGGCCAATGCCAATAAAAGCACCAGTACCAAGAGTAATCTTACAACTATTTTTTTTATTCGTTTGATAAGCGTTAAATTTGCATTGTTTACGGCAATTTTCGTGCCTTTATATATTACTGATGGTTAAAGATAATTCTATTTATATTCTTGGTATTGAATCGTCTTGCGATGATACCAGCGCTGCCGTAATTTACAATGGCAAAGTACTGACAAATGTTGTTGCAAACCAAGAAATTCATGCCAAATATGGAGGCGTTGTTCCCGAATTGGCATCGCGTGCCCATCAACAAAATATTGTACCAGTAATTCAGCAAGCAATTCAACAGGCAAATATCGACAAAAAACAGTTAAGTGCCATCGCTTTTACGCGCGGACCTGGATTAATGGGTTCATTATTGGTTGGAAGTTCTTTTGCAAGGTCGCTTTCCCTGGCTTTAGACATTCCGCTAATTTCTGTAAATCATATGCAGGCGCACGTGTTGGCTCATTTTATTGATGATGAAAAGCAGCAAAAACCGCCTTTTCCGTTTTTATGTTTGACCATAAGTGGCGGACATACCCAAATTGTGAAAATTTCCAGCTATTTTGACATGGAGGTTATTGGCGAAACGTTGGATGATGCTGTTGGTGAAGCTTTTGATAAATCGGCAAAAATTTTGGGATTGCCTTATCCGGGCGGACCATTTGTTGATAAATATGCGCGACTTGGAAATCCGAACGCTTTTGAGTTCTCCAAGCCAAAAATGGCGGATTTAAATTTTAGCTTCAGCGGATTAAAAACAGGGATTCTTTATTTTATTCAGAAAAAAGTAAAGGAAAATCCGAATTTTATTGAAGAAAACTTAAATGATATTTGTGCTTCCGTTCAACGTACCATTGTGGAGATTTTATTTGATAAACTGGAAAAAGCAGTTGAATTAACCGGAATTAAGCATATTGCCATCGCCGGAGGCGTGAGCGCAAATTCTGAAATCAGGGAAACCTTAAAAGCTACGGAAGAAAAATTTGGCTGGAAAACTTACATCCCAAAATTTGAATATACCACCGATAATGCAGGAATGATTGCCATTGTGGGTTATTTAAAATATTTGGAAAATGATTTTTCAAATCAAACAACTACTACAACAGCTCGGTTAAAAGTAAATGAAAATTAGTGTAAATAAGTACTTAAAGTGCCTAAAATTTGGAGTGATTATTTAGTCCGAATGTTATAGCCACTATAACACTCTACTAACACTAAGTACGGAGTATGTACGGAGTATCCTCCCTTGAGCCTCCCTTGAGCTCCCGTTTTGACTGGTGTTGTG
>DATIRG010000175.1:0-1605 GCA_035470005.1 Lutibacter sp.
ATATCGCTATTGTAAAAACGGTAATCGCGCAAATCATCCATCATTATTTCATAGGAAGGAAAATAATTTCCGTTAACTTCTCCTAAATTTTTGTGAATGGCCGAAATTAAATGCGCTTTGCTCAGTGAATTTTCAACAAAACCATCTTTTATGTGGCGTACCGGACTTACCGTAAAAACTACAGTTGCCTTCGGATTGACTGCTGAAATTTGGAGACAAATATTTTTTAATGAATCAGAAATTTCATCTACAGAAAGCAATTCTTTTGCAAACTTTTTTTGTGGAACTTTATGGCAATTGCCAACAATGGCATTGGTTTCGGTAAATAAGTAAGTCCAGGAAGTTCCCAACGTAATGATGATGTGGGTTGCTTCTTTTAGCCGTTTATTTGTTGATTTAACGGCTGAATTTAAATTATTAAGCAATTCATTTTTATCAGTAGCGCTTAAATCGGAATGCGCATCGAAGCAATGCCAGCGTTCATTTAACAAAAAAACATCCTTTTCGGTATATATTTTTTCATTTAATGAATTCAAAATTAAAGTTTCAATGGCTTTCGGATTGAACAAAATACCAAACGGATTGCTGTCCACATCAAACTTGTAATAAGCAAGTTTTTTGCTGATATTTTCTGAAAAGCAAGAACCAATCAATAGCAATTTAGAAGCATAATCAATTTGATTTTCCTCTTTTTTAAGCTGAATGTTGGTTCTGAAATTCACTTTATGCTAATTGTATAATTATCGTCATGCTGAACTTGATTCAGCATCTTTTGATGGGACTCTGAATCAAGTTCTGAGTGACGGATTTAAAAAACCAAAAACTTTTAAACTAGATATTTTTTCCCTTCTGTCAATGCCCGTTCAATTCCTTCAGGTTTTTTACCGCCGGCAGTTGCAAAATAAGCTTGTCCGCCGCCGCCGCCTTGAATAAATACCCCAAGTTCACGCACCACTTTTCCTGCATCCATTTGTTTTTCTTCCACCAAATTTTTAGCAATAAAACAGGTTAAAAACGCTTTTCCGTCAGCTTCAGTTCCAACCAATAAAAACAGGTTTTCGATTTTATTTCCTAAGTCAAAAGCCAAATCCTTAATGCTGTTTTGGTCCAAATCCAGTTTTACGGCCAAATAGTTCATGCCATTGATTGGTTCAACTTGATTTATCAAATCGCCGGTTAAATTTTTGGCCTTGTCTTTTTGCATAGCTTCAACCTGCTTTTTTAACGTGGCATTTTCTTCCTGCAAGTCAACAATGGCTTTTACCGGATTTTTAGCGTTTTTCAAAACTTCTTTCACTTCTGAAAAAACATGGGTATTTTCCAAAAAGAATTCTTTTGCGGCATCGCCCGTAATGGCTTCAATACGTCGAACTCCCGCTGCAATGGCGCCTTCCGACACAATTTTAAAATGCCAGATATCGCCCGTGTTTTGTATGTGCGTTCCGCCGCAAAGCTCTACGGATTTGCCAAATTGAATGGCGCGAACCGTATCTCCGTATTTTTCCCCAAACAAGGCCATAGCACCTTTTTCCAATGCTGTTTTTATTGGGATATTTCGATATTCTTCCAGCATCAGTTTAGAATCAATACGTGCATTTACAAAAT
>DATIRG010000176.1:0-1723 GCA_035470005.1 Lutibacter sp.
CAATAAAAATAAGTATGTCGATAAACAAAATTTTAATCAGGACTGGAATTTTAAGTTATTAAACGACTCAGAAATTGACAGTGCTTATTTTCATAAAAATTCCAATGTCAATAATTGGGAAAAAGTGCAATTGCCTCATACACCAAGGCTGGAGCCTGAAATTGTAAATGACCAATGGCAAGGAATATGCTGGTATCGCAAAAATTTTAAGCTGACAGATGATTTAAAAGAAAAGCGGTTGTTTGTAAAATTTGAAGGCGCCATGAACATTGCCGAAGTATGGGTAAACGGTGAAAAATTAATGACGCATCAGGGCGGTTATTTGCCATTTTTGGTTGATTTTACAAATGTTGCAAATTTTGATCAGGAAAATACCATCGCGGTTAAACTAGACAACAGAGACAATCCAATTACTGGTCCGAAACCATTGAAGTTGTTGGATTTTAATACCTATGGCGGCTTGTACAGAAATGTTTGGTTCATTGCCAAAGACGCCTTGCACATTACCGATCCAATATTGGAAAATAAAGCAGCCAGCGGCGGTATTTTCGTCACTTATCCGCAAGTATCCAATGAAAAATCGACGGTACAGGTTAAAACCCATATCAGAAACGAATATGAAAGCGACGTCTCATTTATTGTTAAAAATACCTTACTAAAAAATAATGTTGAAGTCGCAACGCTGTCAAGCGAAACTCAAAATTTAGGGACACAAAGCGCAAAAGAAGTACTTGTTGAGCTGCAGGTCAACAATCCGGAATTGTGGTCGCCCAAAACACCTAATTTATATCATTTAAAAACAGAAATTATTCGCGATGGGCGAGTGGTTGATCAGGAAATAACGCGTATCGGCATTAAAACAATGAAGTTTGTTGGCCAGGATTTTTATTTAAACGGCACAAAAACTTTTCTCAGAGGCGTAAATCGCCATCAGGAATATCCATTTATAGGCTATGCACTTTCCGACAATGCAAATTATAGGGATGCCAAAAAAATAAAAGACGCAGGCTTTGACTATGTGCGGTTGTCGCATTATCCGCAAACCACTTCTTTTATGGATGCCTGCGATGAATTGGGAATTGTAACGATTGATGCTATTTTAGGCTGGCAATATTTTAGTGAAGACAAAAAGTTTCAGGAGCACGTGTTTCAAACGGCCAAAGATTTAATCAGAAGAGACAGAAACCATGCATCGGTGATGGCCTGGGAAGTGTCCTTAAATGAATCTTGGATGCCTGAACCTTTTATCGATTCGTTAACGGCCATCGCAAAGCAAGAATATCCCGGAGATCAAAGTTTCACCGCAGGATGGCAGTCTTACGGTTATGACATTTACCTGCAGGCACGCCAGCATCGATTGGAACATTATGACAAAAATTTGAAAAAACCATACAACGTGTCGGAATATGGCGACTGGGAATATTATGCGATGAATGCAGGCTTAGACCAAAATAACTGGGGCGATTTATTGCAGCAGGAACGATCAAGCCGACAATTAAGGAATGCAGGAGAAACTGCCTTATTGCAGCAGGCAACCAACATACAGGAAGCGCATAACGACAATTTACACACCCCCGCTTTTGCCGATGGTTACTGGGTAATGTACGATTATAACAGGGGCTATGCCAACGATTTGGAAGCTTCCGGAATTATGGATATTTATAGATTGCCCAAACCTGCTTACTATTTTTTCAAAAGTCAGCGCGATGCCGATGATCCGTTT
>DATIRG010000177.1:0-4395 GCA_035470005.1 Lutibacter sp.
CGTGATGTTATCAATAGCGGAACTGCACGATTAGAATCTTCTTTTGAAACTTTATGGAGAAACTACAATAAGGAAAATACCAATGCCGGTGGAGAATCACTTTGGGAAATACCTTTTTCTGATGGCCGTGGCCGTGTGTTATTCTCTTTTGCTGTAAGACACAGAAGCGTTGATCAATTTACAGGTCAAGCCAGAGGCGGCACAGCAGGACCGCTTCCTACTGTTTTTTATGATTTTGATGAGTCGGATAGCCGCAGAGATGTAACCTGTGTCCCTTATCAATACGGTACCGCAACAAATGGAATTGCCAAACAAGAATTGGTAAATTTAGATACTTGGTATTTTGGTAAATACCGCTACGAATGGATGTCACGTTTTGTTACCTCAACCAATGATGATGGTATTAACAAACTATACATGCGTTATGCCGAAGTACTTTTAATAGCTGCTGAAGCTGCGAATGAATTGGAAGGACCTGCTACAGCTGCAACTTATTTAAAAGAAATACGAAGAAGAGCATTTGCAACCGCAACTCAAGGTCAAAAAGTAGATGCTTATGTAAATGCCTTATCAAACAAACAAGACATGTTTAAAGCCATTGTAAATGAGCATAAGTTTGAATTTACAGGAGAAATGGAGCGTAAGCAAGCACTTATTCGTTGGAATTTATTAAAAACGAATTTAGATGAAGCAAAGGTAAAAATGGCAAATTTAAAAAACCGTACAGGAGAATATGCAAATGTACCTGCGAATTTATACTTTAAATATAAAGCTGATAATGTAACTTTAGATGTTTATGGACTAAACAGAGGGGAAAACATAAATCCAGGAATAGAATACTCTGCTTTTAGCTGGAATACATTGTCGGATGCTAAAGTAAATTCTCTTTATAAAACAAGTATAAATCCTGATGATAGACAGTTTTGGCCAATATGGCAAGTGTTTATAGAGGGAAGTAATGGTAAATTGGTAAACGATTATAACTATTAGGAACTTAAAAAAATTAATCAATAATAAGTTATTATTATGAAAACAAAATATATATTAAAAAGATTACTATTCGTACTAGTACTGCCAATAATGATTACCAGTTGTGATGGTTATGACGAAAACGTGATAGAAGAATTGTTTGTAAGCAGAGAATTTGCGCCTGTTGGACTAACAGCGAAAGTTAGAAATCAGACAACGGTTGAATTGAATTGGACAGTAAATGATAATGTGGATTATTATGTGGTGGAATTCAGCGCGGATGATCCAAACTTTACTACAGTTTTTAAAACTATTGAAGTTAAGGCTGATGAATTGCCTGTTCAGGTAGCATTAGAAGGAGAAACAGTTTATTCAATTAGAGTGAAAGCAATTAGTTTAACCGGATTGGAAGATTCCAAGTGGGCAGTTGGAACAGCAACAACCTTGACCGAACAGCTTATGCTCCCAGCTCAAGATGGTGATATAAAGGCACTGGAAGCTACTTTTAGATGGGTGCCTAATAGCAATGTTACACAAATTGTGATCAACCCGGGTGCGATTACACATGTGATTACACCACAGGAAAAAACTGCGGGAATAGCAACAGTTACAGGATTAACCAGTGAAACGAACTATACAGCGCAATTGATGAATAACACTAAAATCAGAGGTACATCAGCTTTCAAAACAGGAATTGATGTTGGTGATAATACATTGGTTATGATTACCGATGATTTATTTCAAATGATTGCCAATGCAGCACCCGGAGATATTTTATTACTGGAAGCAGGTGACTATACGGCGCAAACCGGTACCATAAATTTAAACAAATCAATTACCATTCAAGGTTTAAGAAATTATGATAAACCACGTTTAAAAGTGAATTTCCAAATTAATGCCGGTGCAATTGATGTTAATTTAATTGATTTAGATTTAGTTGGGGACGGTACAAATTTATCGGATGTGGTAAGATATACCGAAGTTGGTAATTTTAATTCCTTATTAATTAGTGGTTGTAATATACATGATTTTGACCGTTCATTTATTGCAGGTAATATTACTGGAGCTATTGTAAATTCTGTCATAGTTGAAAATTCTATTCTTACCAATATTTTAACCAATGGTGGTGATTTTATTGATTTTAGAAATTCGGATGCTTTAAATATTACTGTTAAAACCAGTACTTTTAATAATTGTGCACCGGGAAGAGATTTTTTCAGACTTGACGCAGCGGGTACTTCAAATAATAAAGGTTTAACTATTAATGTGTTATTGGAGTCTTGTACTTTAATTGGTGTTTCAAATACAGATGACCGGATTTTATATGTTCGTTTTAATGCACACGCCATAACGGTTCGCAATAATTTGTTTGCTTCAACAAACGCCTATTATTCAAACCAAACAACAACCAGTCAGGCGACCGTATTTTTAAATAATAATTATTTTAATGCTCCGGGATTTTTTGATTCCACTAAAATATTATATGATAAATCTGGAACGCATACTGCATTGGATCCTGGATTTGTAAACGCAGCAGAAGGTAATTTTAAAATTACAAATCAAACGTTGTTAGACAATCAGGTTGGAGATCCGCGTTGGAGACTTTAATAAAGCCCGATGCATAGAATTGTTATAATTTTAAGAGGTATGCATTTTTTGCATACCTCTTTTAAAATAAAATTAAATTGAAATTTCCTTTAATGGGATAAATAAGATGTAAATGAAAGTATTAGTAATGTTAATTGCAATTGCCCTTTTTTCTTGTTCAAAAGACGAGGTTAATGCAGATCCTATAATTTATGTCCAATCAATTACCATTGGAGGATCAAATATTACTTCTGGGACTGTTGCACAAATGACAGCGAATGTTTTGCCGGCAAATGCGAACAATAAAGCAATTGCCTGGTCTGTTTCAGATGTTTCTGTAGCCACAATTTCTTCGAGCGGACTTATTACCGCAAAAAAAAATGGAAATGTTTTGGTTACCGCTACCGCTATCGATAAGAATATTGTAATTACCTCAAAAGAAATTACAATATCCAGTTTTGATGTTGGAAATGAGAACACTATTGAAGTTTCCAATGCAACCCAACTCTTAGATGCATTGTCAAAAGTAAAAGCAGGAAGTACCGTCATTTTAACCCAAGGCACTTATACTTTAAACAGCAAAATTACGCTAAGTGTATCTGGTACAGACCAAAACAAAATTACGCTTATAGGAAAAGAAGGACAAAACAGGCCAAAACTGGATTTTTCTTCAATGGTTGAAAATTCGGCAAATCAAGGCATTGTTTTAACGGCAGATTATTGGCATATCAAAGGAATTGACATTTATAAAGCCGGAGATAACGGAATGCAAATTAAAGGTCATCATAATTTAATAGAATTTTGTACCTTTTCTGAATGTGCAGATACTGGTTTGCAGCTAGATGGCGGTGCATCAAATAATACGATTTTAAATTGTGATTCCTATTTTAATGCCGATTCAACAATGGAAAATGCCGATGGTTTTGCTTGTAAATTAACTGCAGGAACAGGTAATAAATTTATCGGATGCAGGGCTTGGAATAATTTAGACGATGGTTGGGATGGCTATTTAAGGGGAACAGACAATATTACAACCACTTATGAAAACTGTTGGGCCATCAAAAACGGCTATTTAAAAAACGGCACAAAAGGAAGTGGTGACGGAAACGGTTTTAAAACCGGAGGCAGTGATGATAAGTTGTTAAAACACCATGCCATTTATAAAAACTGTATTGCTGTTGGCAATGTAGTTGATGGTTTTGACCACAACAGCAATAGAGGAAATGTTACCATTTACAACTGTTCAGCGTATGATAATGGAAAAAATTACTCATTTAGCACAACGAATCCTCTGGAAAAACTGACCATTAAAAACAGCAGTGCTTTAGGCGCTTTTGGCAGTATAAGTGCCACAATTTTAGATGTTACCAACAACAGCTGGCAAGATGGTATTTCTGTGACTGCTGAAGATTTTGAAAGTATTGATTACAATCAATTAATTGGCCCAAGAAAAGCAGATGGCAGTTTGCCGGACGTGTCTTTTTTCCGCTTAAAAGCAGGAAGTGATTTAATTGATAAAGGTATAAATGTTGGCTTGCCGTTTAATGGTTCAGCACCGGATTTGGGTGCTTTTGAATATTGATAATTTTATTAAAAATGAATAGGAGTAAAGCAATATGGGTAGTTTGTGTTTTGTGTTCAAATCTTATTTTTGCACAAATAAGCTATCCTGTTGATACCTCTTATACCGTACATAGCGCTTTTAATAAATCAGTAAAAAAGTTTCCGCACATTGAAATTGTGAAACCTGATTTCTTTGAAAATGTGATTGAAATTAAAGACATAGTTTATAAAAATATTGCCGACAGAGAACTGCATCTGGATGCTTTTTATCATAAA
>DATIRG010000178.1:0-3371 GCA_035470005.1 Lutibacter sp.
GGAAACTGTTTTTGTAACTGTAAAATTGGGCGGCGTTAACTTTATTGTTACAGGTGAAGTGGGCTCGCCGGGAACAAAAAACTTGGCTCAAAATCAGGTTTCAATAATAGATGCCATTGCCAATTCAGGAGAAATTTCTACTTATGGAGATCGGGAAAATGTGTTAATCATCAGAAAATCGCTTGACGGTGTAAAAAAATACAAAATAAACATGAATGAAATTGCCATATTTGAATCGGAAAATTTCTATATCCAACCAAATGACATTATTTATGTAGCACCGTTAAAACAAAAATCGTGGGGAATTGGAACTACTGGTTTACAAGCATTTACAACAGTTGTTTCGGTATTGTCTTTTATAGTAACCTCTGTTTTATTAGTAAAAAATATATAATATTTTATGGATAATAAATTCAAATTTATTGAAAATCCAAGTGAGCAAATCTCAAACATTAAAGATTATTTATTTCGAATTTTAGCCAATTGGAAATGGTTTGTTGCAACAATTGCCATCGCGCTTGCAGTTGCCTATTATATCAATATTTCCACCCAACGAATTTATGGTTTAAAAACAACGATTGCCGTTAACGAAAAACAAAATCCGCTATTTTCTTCAGGTACCAACATTGCATTTAACTGGGGAGGCGTTAGTGACAAAGTTGAATCCATCAGAAAAGCACTAACTTCCAGGTCCCACAATGAAAAAGTTATAAATAGGCTCAACTTCTATATTGATTATTTAAAAGATGGCCGTTTCAGAATAGAAGATGTTTATGGCGCAACACCATTTACACTAAAATTGCAGCCAAACCAGTATCAATTGCTGAATACCTTAATAAAAATTGATTTTATAGACAATGAGCGTTTTCTTCTTTCGGTTGATTTTAATGATAAGGCAACTCATAAATTGAACAATTACAAAGATGAAACACAAATTGATTTTGAAGGTAATCCGAAACGTTTTTCAAAAGAGTTTTTGGTTGATGAATATATAAATTTACCATTTTTAAAGGCACAGATTGAAACTAAAAAGGATGTTAAAAATTTAAAGGGACAATCCTTTTATATTCAGTTACGATCTATTGATGAAGTTGCCGGTGAATATCAAAATGTAAGGGCAGCAGGACTTACAGGCACTTCTTTAATTGAATTAAGTCTGTCGGGGCCAAATAAAAACAGGCTGGTTGATTATTTAAATGAAACCGTTATTGTTTTAGCCGAATTGGAATTGGAACAGAAAACAAATTATGCCCGAAGCACAAAGGAATTTATTGATGCTCAGTTTAGAAACACTTCCGACAGTTTAAAATTAATTGAAGATAACATAGGAAAGTTTAAGCAGGAAAACGCCATTTATGAATTATCGGCTGAAGGCGGTGAAATATTTTCTCAAACTCTAAGTCTGGATAAAATGCAAGAGCAGTTGGGAGACCGCATTGCGTATTTTAATAATTTGGAAAGTTATATTAAAACACATTCAGATTTTACCAATATACCTGCACCTGCAATTATCAATATTGAAGATGGCTCTATTGCGGGAATGGTGGGGAAATTAACGGAACTTTCCATCAGAAAAGAAAAATTGTCAAAAGAAGTTACTGCAAGTCATCCATCGCTAAAAGCGGTTGAGCAAGAAGTTGCAACCACAAGAAATGTGTTGCTTGAAAATCTTTCTTCTTTAAAAAAAGAAACTAGAATTACTCTGAATAATAGCAGAAATAGGCTAAGCAATTACAATTCTGAGCTGAATAAACTTCCGAGTAAAGAACAAAAATTGTTGAATTTTCAACGAAAATACAGTTTAACGGAATCTAATTATGTTTTTTTAATGCAGAAGCGTTATGAAGCAGATATAGCGATTGCTTCAACGGTTTCAGATATTTCGGTATTGGATACCGCAAAAGATACCGGACAAGGTTCTATTTTGCCGAGAACGGAATTTAATTATATGGTGGCGTTGCTTCTTGGAACCATTTTACCGCTATTTTTAATTATTGGGAAAGAAGTTTTGGATACCCGAATTCATTCTACTGAAGATATTGAAAAAATCTCTCCAATACCTGTTTTAGGGGTTGTGGGAAACAATGGCACCGACAGTAATTTGGCGGTTTTCACCAAACCAAAATCGGGTGTAGCCGAATCATTTAGGGCATTGCGTTCAAACATTCAATTTTTATTTACAAGAAGCACCAAAGACAAATGCAAAACCATCCTTGTAACTTCATCAGTTAGCGGAGAAGGCAAAACATTTGTATCAGTTAATATGGCTACAGTTTTTGCATTGGGTGGCAAAAAAACAATATTGGTCGGATTGGATTTGAGAAAACCAAAAATATTTGATGATTTTGAACTTTCTAATGAGAAAGGTGTCGTAAATTATTTAATTGGGGAAGAAAATATTGAGGCGATTATTCAAAAAACCAAAATATCTAATTTGGATGTTATTGTTGCCGGTCCGGTACCTCCAAATCCTTCAGAATTAATAATCAGTTCGGCAACTGATGAATTGTTAAGCAATTTAAAAGAAAATTACGATTATATTATTTTAGACACGCCGCCAATAGGATTGGTGAGTGATGCTGTTGAGTTGTTGAAATATGCCGATTCTACGCTTTATATTGTCAGACAAAACTATTCCCAAAAAGGAATGCTTAAAATGATTAATGAAAAATATGTTAAAGAAGAAATTACAAACATCAGTATGGTGTTGAACGATTTTACTATGAAATTACGTTACGGAGGTTATGGAAACGGCTATGGTTATGGCTACGGTTATGGAAAATATGCCAGCGGCTATTCAGCTGATGATACCGTTACCAAATCATTTATTAAAAATGTTTTCAAAAGAAAAAAGAAATAAATTAATTTACAATCGATAAATTCTTAATCCGTTTTTCTTATTTATAAAACAAAAAAAACCTGCCAAACGGCAGGTTTTAATTTATATAAAAAATGATTAAGAATACATTTGGTCTCTTAATTCCTTAATTTTTGGATCTTCCAAATACTCATCAAATGATGAATACCTGTCTATAATTCCTTTGGGTGTAATTTCAATAATTCTGTTGGCAACGGTTTGCGCAAATTCGTGGTCATGCGTTGTGAAAATGACCGTTTCTTTGTAGTTTTTTAAGGAGTTGTTAAATGCTTGAATGGATTCTAAATCCAAATGGTTTGTTGGTTCATCCAGCATCAACACGTTGGCTCTCACCATCATCATTCTTGATAACATACATCTCACTTTTTCGCCACCCGAAAGCACGTTGCATTGTTTTAACGCTTCTTCGCCGCTAAAAATCATTTTCCCCAAAAATCCTCTTAAATAAACTTCTTCTCTTTCTTCTTCGGTTTTAGCATATTGACGCAGCCAA
>DATIRG010000179.1:0-5143 GCA_035470005.1 Lutibacter sp.
GTTTTTGTTTTTAAATATAAATTCTCTTTATTATTCTGCAGGCCAAATAATATCGCCTTCAGCAGGTTTTGGCACTGCAGGTTTTGTTCCCTGCATAGAAATAATATAGCTTGCCAATTGAATGCGCTCTTCTCTTGTAACAGTACTTTCCCAAGCAATCATTCCTTTTCCTGGCCTTCCGCCATTTGTTAAAGTATTGAATATACTTTTTACGTCACCGCCCAAAATCCATTTATTGTCGGTTAAGTTTGGGCCAATACTTCCGCCTAAATCCGCTAAATGACAAACAACACAGGTTTTTGCAGTAAACAGTTCCTTTCCTTTTGCTAAATTTTCTGGATCTGTAAAAGCAACGATGTTTGCATCATCAAATAACTGAGGATTTGCGGCTTTATAAGCTTCAATTTCAGCTTTTGAAGTGGCCATTTCATCCTTTAACTCATCAAACTGGCTATATTTACCGAAACCGAATACCATTATGAGATAAAAAATACTAATGGCAATGGTGATGTAAAAACCTGCCAGCCACCAAGGCGGCAAAACATTGTCAAGTTCCCTAATGCCATCATAATCGTGATCGAGCATGATATCTTCTTCGGTTCCTAAATCGTGCGCTTTGGTCATTGATTTCATAAATCTTTTCCAACCCGAGATCTTTTCTGAATTCTTATTCATAATTATTTTCTTTACTGTTAGTGTCGTTATCTAAAGGCAATTGGCTTATTTCATCGATATTTTTTTTAGGCATTTTTATGACAATGATTAACATTGTTATAAAAACTATAAAAAACAGCAACAATGAAATAATTGGGTAAATTTCAACCCCTTCCATTCCATCAAAATTATGTGAAATAAATCTTAACATATTACTTATTTTTTAATGCTGTTGAAGTATTTGCCTTAATATCAGTTCCTAAACGTTGTAAATAGGCAATAAGCGCAACAATTTCCTTATTCTGAATATTGCTTGAACCATAATTTTTTACATATTCAGGATCTTGTCTTAAATTATTTTCCACTTCTTTTGCCTGCGTTAATAAAGCTTGTTTGGCTCCGGCAATTTCTTCATCGGTATAAGGAACGCCCAAAGTGGACAATGCTTTCATTTTGCTTTCCAAATTTGAGGCATTCATATCATTTTTTATCAACCAGGAATAACGCGGCATAATAGAGCCTGGTGATGTAGATCGTGGATCTAACATATGGTTAAAGTGCCAGTTGTCATTATATTTTCCTCCAATTCTGTGCACATCTGGCCCTGTTCTTTTTGAACCCCACAAGAATGGGAAATCGTAAATAAACTCGCCTGCTTTTGAGTATTCCCCATAACGCTCAACTTCTGAACGGAATGGACGAATCATTTGAGAGTGGCAATTGTTACATCCTTCTCGAATATAAATATCTCTTCCCTCCAACTCTAAAGGTGTATATGGTTTTACGCTTGTAATTGTAGGAACATTTGATTTCACCAACATCACAGGCACAATTTCAACCAAACCACCAATTAAAATAGCAACAGTGGTTAATATTGTAAACAATACTGTTCTTCTTTCAAGCCAAGTATGCCATCCTTCGCCGGCAATTCTTTGTCCGCTAATTTTTTTCAATGGAGCGGCCTCAGCCAATTCGTCTTCAACAGGAGAACCTGCTCTGGCCGTTTTAATGATATTAATTGCCAATAAAATAAAACCGATTAAATACAGTGTTCCCCCAATTGCACGCATCGCGTACATTGGCATCACTGATGTCACTGTTTCTAAAAAATTGCCATATACCAATGTGCCGTCCGGATTAAATTGTTTCCACATAAATGCTTGCGTAAACCCAGCAATATATAACGGGATGGCATAAAACAAAATACCAATTGTGCCTAACCAAAAATGTGCATTGGCTAATTTTTTTGAATATAATGGGGTTTTCCAAAGTTTTTCAGCCAACCAATAAATAATACCGGCAATCATAAAACCGTTCCACCCTAAAGCGCCAATATGTACGTGACCAACAATCCAATCGGTATAATGACCTATAGCATTAACGCTTTTGAAAGACAACATTGGTCCTTCAAAAGTTGACATACCATAAGCAGTAATTGCAACAACGAAGAATTTTAATACCGGATTTTCGCGAACTTTATCCCAAGCACCGCGCAACGTAAGCAATCCGTTAATCATACCACCCCAAGATGGAAAAATTAACATTACAGAGAAAACAGTCCCTAAATTTTGAGCCCATTCCGGAAGTGCTGTGTACAACAAATGGTGAGGACCTGCCCAGATATACAAGAAGATTAAGGTCCAAAAGTGAATAATTGACAATCGATAAGAATAACTCGGTCTGTTTGCTACTTTCGGAACAAAATAATACCTTAATCCCAAGATGGGAGTTGTTAAGAATAGTGCCACTGCATTGTGTCCGTACCACCATTGCACTAGTGCATCTTGAACACCGGAATATACTGAATAGCTTTTAAAAGCTGAAACAGGCATTTCCAAATTGTTAAAGATATAAAGTACCGCAATTGTGACTAAAGTAGCGATGTAGAACCAAATAGCAACGTAAATATGGCGTTGCCTTCTTTTTAAAATTGTTCCAATCAAATTGATACCGAAAACCACCCAAACTACCACAACAGCAATGTCAATTGGCCATTCTAATTCCGCATATTCTTTTGATGAAGTAAAGCCTAAAGGCAATGTAATTGCGGCTGCAACAATAATTGCCTGCCAGCCCCAAAAATTAATTCTGCTTAAAACATCGTTAAACATTCTCGCCTTTAGCAATCTTTGGGTAGAATAATAGACACCTAAAAAGATTCCATTGCCCACAAAAGCAAAAATTACCGCATTGGTGTGCAAAGGCCTTAAGCGGCCAAAACTTAACCAAGAGATGGCATTATTTGACCCCGAAAATTCCAATAAACCTGGGTATATAAAAAGCAGCGCTACTGTTAGCCCTACCAACATCCCTACAATTCCCCATAGAATTGTGGCCCAAAGAAACATTTTTACGATTTTATTGTCATAATAAAATTGTTCTTTTTCCATACTTGTTTGATTAATTAATTGTTAGTTATTTTTGATTGATTTTGATTGCTATTTGATTCCTTCTCGTCTTTTTTCTTAACATTAACCAATTCATCATCAAACAGCATACGCACCGATGGGGTGTAAGTATCATCATACTGTCCAGATTTAACCGACTTTATAAATGCAAAGAAAAAAAATAAGGCAACTATAATACTCACGCCTATAGTTATATAAAGTACTTCCATTTTTTTTAAATAAAAATTTAAGCTATTGAATTACAAGAATACAAATATAGATTTTACTTCTGAAAATAAAATGACATTTATCACATAAATCTAAGGCTTTTTGTCTTTTTAATTCAACTATTTTAAGTATTTTTTTGAAACTAAATTTGTCTTAATTGTCACAAAAACCACAATGCTTATAGAACTTACAGGCATTAAAATAGCAGCAACTATTGGGGTTAAAGCACCTGTCAATGCAAAATACATTCCTATCACGTTGTAGCAAAAAGCCAAAACAAAACTTGTCTTTATAATCTTTATGGTTTTATTAGAAATAGTTAACAACTTTGGCAAATTGTTAAAAAATTGCGCATCAAGAATGCCGTCACAAGCAGGCGAAAACACATTTACATTTTCAGATATTGCAATTCCGACATTACTTTGCGCCAAGGCACCTGCATCATTTAGCCCATCTCCAACCATCATCACTTTTTCTCCATTTTGTTGAAGTTCTTTAATAAAATCCAATTTATTTTCAGGCTTCTGATTAAATTGAAACAGTGTGTTTTTAGGAAGAAATTTTTCCAGATATGTTTTTTCCCCATCATTATCGCCCGAAAGAATAACCAATTTGTATTTTTTAGACAGTGCTTCAAAAACTTCTTTTGTCCCTTCTCTGTAGCTATTTTTAAAAATATAGCTTCCCATAAATTTATCTTCTATTGCGATATGAATAGCTGTTTCATTGGCTTCATAGGAAGATGCGCCAACAAAACTGGTCGATCCTAATTTTATATGAATATTATTTATGATTGCTTTAATGCCTTTTCCCAGTTGTTCTTCAAAAAAGGTAGGTTTATCGGTTAAAGTTTCAACTTGAAGATATTCATAAAGCGACCTGCTTAATGGATGGTTTGATGCTCTTAAAACTGTTTTAATTGCCCTTAATTCATCTACGCTTAATGTGTTTCCCCTATAAATCAAATGTGATTTGTCTGTTGAAGTAATGGTCCCGGTTTTATCAAAAATAATGGTATCTATTTTTGCCAAGTTTTCAACGGTGTCGGCGTTTTTTAAATAAAACTTATGATAGCCAAAAATTCGCAAAATATTTCCAATGGCAAATGGCGCCGATAATGCCAATGCGCAGGGACAAGCAATAATAAGCACAGCAGTTACCACATTAAACACCATTGATGAATCATAAAAATACCAGAAAATACCTGCAAAAAATGAAATGGTTAAAACGTTGATGGTAAATAATTTACTGATGGTGTCAGTAATATTTTTTATGCTGTGATCGGTTGGCTTATTAAAAACATCATTACTCCACAATTGCGTTAAATAACTTTGTGAAATTGTATTGATAACTTCCATTTCTATAGCGCCTGCCGTTTGTTTTCCGCCGGCAAAAAGTTTGTCGCCAGATTGTTTTGTAACCGGCAACGATTCGCCTGTCACAAAACTATAATCAATAGAAGCATTTCCATTGATTAAAATTCCGTCAACAGGAATTAACTCCTGATTCCTAATCAACAATCTGTCGCCTTTTTCAATATCTTTTACTGGTATATTTTTTTCAATTCCGTCTGCCAATTTAGTGACTGCAATGGGGAAATAAGATTTATAGTCACGCTCAAAAGACAAAAAGTTATATGTTTTTTGCTGAAAGAATTTCCCCAAGAGCAAAAAGAAAACCAATCCAGCCAAACTGTCGAAAAAACCTGTGCCGATATCAAAAGCAATTTCAATAGTGCTTCTTATAAATAACACGGCAATTCCCAGCGCAATTGGCACATCAATATTTAATATTTTATGAGAAAGTCCTTTGTAGGCAGAAATAAAATAATTTTTTGCCGAATAAAAAACCACAGGAAGTGCCATGGCAAACAT
>DATIRG010000180.1:0-1908 GCA_035470005.1 Lutibacter sp.
TGGCACAAAGGGAATTTATGTATCAAGTGCCATAAGCGCGTTAACGGATATTGATGCCATTGCTATTTCGGTTTCTAAATTGGGTGGCGCTACCATGGATTTGCTGATTGCCCAAAATGCCATTTTACTGGCGGCTATGTCAAACACCATCGTGAAAATAGGCATCACAGTTTTTACGGGAAGCCAACAACTAAAAAAATATGTGCTGATAGGTTATGGTTTTATTTTTATTGCAGGAATTGTTGGTTTTTTGGTTTTGAATGCCTGATTAATTATTAGATGATAAATAGTTCCAAAAATAAAAAAGCTCCTGAAATTTTCAGAAGCTTTTTTAATATTTTATGGCGGCTTATTTATTCATTATCCGGAGCTACTTCAAAAGTACCTTCAAATTCAAGGGCAGGGAAATCCGCATCTTTTAGGAGATTTTCTGAAGTAATGATGTTAAAATTAATATTGTCTTTTGTTTTTAATTCCCAAACAATTCCTTCGGCTTCCGGGAAAGGTGCATTTTCATCCATTTGTTCGCCAAACAGTCGTTTTAGGATATTTCGATCGGAAAGACCTTTGCTGAACAATTTCAATAAAATTTCTTTGGTTATCTCAATCGATGAATCTGCATCAATCGGTGTGATGGTACAATCAATTAATGAGGCATTTGCACAGGGAAACGTGCCGTTAAATGCTTTATAAAGCAGTTGATTGCAGTTAAACAAGGCATATTGCAATTCAATTTCAGGATATTCTTCACATACTTTGTCAATCAGCATTTCATTTGAAATCTGGTCAATTTGTCCTTCGGTTAAATGTTCCCCTAATTTATAATCAAGCACAATCACTGCGGCTTCTTTAGGTTCAAAATCGGTGATGGCCATCAACAATAATTCATGTAACGTATCTATTTTGGCAGTTTCGGCATCGGGAAAATTAAACTTTTCCAACAATTGAATGTAATCATTGGAGATCCAGTAATCTTTTATTTCGTCAACAGTTTTTATGCTGTTTATTTTTATGTTGTATTTCATCTGTTTATGTTTTTATCTATTGTATTGCGGTCCCGATAGCTATCGGGATGCTGTCCAATTGTCAATTATTTATTCAATTTGCGTTAGGGACTGAAGTGAAAACCTTTTGCGCTTTTTTAGCGTAAAAAGTTTGGAACAAAAGGCCCGACCCGCAGGGGAACGCCCACAGCGCCAAAATATTTTCTGATTAATTTAACATTCTAATTTAAAAAAATATTGAATAAAAAAAGGACAGGGTTTGCGCCGCGTCCTTTCTCATCAAACAATTCTATAACAAGTTAAAGAATTTTTAGTTATTGTCATTTTATTGATGACAAATCAATGTAGGATTATAATAAAATGATTAAAAGTAAAATGATAATAATGGCACCAACTGAAATATAGATTCCGTTTCCAGAAGATCTAATTTCGGTATTGATTGCACGTACTTCTTTGCGAAGTTCTTTTTTTTCTGCACGATTCATGTCCGTTTTGTCCATGTCTTTAATCTCTTCCAAACGATTCAACATCACTTGAATTTCAGCTGGGATTTCTTTAGCAGCTGTTGTAGGGTTTTTTTCAGAAGCGTTCACTGTTGTAAATGCACCTAATGATAACATCATTATCATTAAATAAAGTCTTGTTTTTTTCATTTTTTTTACTGTTTAATTTTTAAAATGGTTATAATGTAAATTTGCAATTTAATAACGCTTAATATGTTACATATTTTTTGAAAAAGATTACATAATTCACACATCAGTTAAATGTAATAAAAAAATGGCAAGATTTTATAATCTTGCCATTTTTCATTAAAACATTCTTCTGCAATTGTTACAGAATTTATTTTTGTGGTACGATATCAATGATAACAGTACGGTTGTATGATCTTCCTTCTGGACTAACA
>DATIRG010000181.1:0-1856 GCA_035470005.1 Lutibacter sp.
AAGCCCGGAATACAATTAAAAGATGAAGCCGTCATATAATAATCGTCTCCGACACGAACAACATCCGGATCGGAATAATCGGCATGCAGAATTGGATTCTTAAACGTTCCGTCGCCATTATCGGCCACCCAAACTTTTGAAACAGCCGTCGTTTCCTGCCCGAATACCGAAACAAAACCCAATAAAAACAATATGATACTGCATTTTCTCATAAGTTAATCCGCTTTTTTTCTTTGTTACTTTTGATTGCTGCTTCAATCACTTTAATCACATTCATTCCTTCTGTTCCCGAAACCGGAACTTGTTTGTTATTTCTTATGGCTTCATAAATTCCATCATAATATTCCATATAATTTCCATGTAAAGAAGGAACATGTTCTCTGATGATTTTTCCGTCTATTTCAGTATGTAACAATCCTTTCTCGTGTTCAGGTTCAGTTCCCCAATCATCCAAGCCCGGAATTTTTCCCTCCTGAAGTTCTTTTTCCTGCACATCGGCTTTCGATTTTATAAAAGAACCTTTTGTTCCGTGAAAAATATTTCCCGGCAAAGCTTCCCGAACAAAATAACTTGATTTAAGCGTTACCCGATGTGCATCATAATATAATTTAACATCAAAAAAATCTTCCACTTTTGAATTGGGACGATAGGAATTTAAGTCGGCATAAACCGCTTTTGGTAAACCAAACAACACCAAAGCCTGGTCAATTAAATGTGCGCCTAAATCGTACAAACTTCCTACCGCGGCTGTTGGCGTTTCTTTATGAACTTTCTGACTTAATTTTGGATCAAAACGATCGAAATGTATTTCAGCATCTACAATTTTTCCAAGCAATCCTTCCGCTAAAATTTTCTTTACCGTTTTAAAATCACTGTCGTAGCGCCTGTTTTGGTATACAGAAAGTTTTACATTTTTTTCCGTTGCCAATTGAATCAATTCCTCAGCTTCTTCAACAGTTGCCGTAAATGGTTTTTCTATAATTAGATGTTTTCCAGCATTTATAACCTTTTTTGCGAATTCAAAATGTGTCACACTTGGGGTATTTACCACAACCAATTCTACAGCTGTATCGGCTAAGAGTTCTTCTAATGTCCGAAAAGTTTTTACAGACGGATATTTTTCCTGAGCCAGATTTTTTGTCCGTTCCAATACACCATACAACTTAAATTTAAGATTTGTTGAAATAAACGGCGCATGAAATACCCATCCGCTCATTCCAAAAGAACATAAAGCTGTATTTATTGGTTTGTAATTCATTTTTTATTTATTCAATTCTAAAGCCGCTAAAATAAAAGGACCTGTTGCTTTTGGATCGTTGTCTTTTTTGCGCTCATTCACATAATATTCAAACGAACCATCTCTGTAAGGAGTTCCGCCCAAACCTGCCACTGCACAAGCTTGTGTAATAGTTACTTCTCCTGTTTCAGATACTTTTACAAGGTCTCTTGTCAGTCCGTCGAAGGCTTTGTTTGCAACCTCTTTGTATTTTTCAGGCAAATAACCTTTATTAACACCTTTGGCAAAAGCATACGCAAACATTGCTGATCCTGAAGCTTCTAAATAATTCCCTTCTTTATCACCCATATCGGTTACCTGATACCAAAGACCTGAAGGATCTTGCACTTTTGTAAGCGCAACTGCCAATTGATTTAAATAATTAACCAATTCAACTTGTTTTGGATGCTCTTTAGGAAAGTAATCTAACACATCAACCAATGCCATCGCATACCAACCCAATGAACGCGACCAGAAATTTGGAGAAGTTCCTGTTTTTCTGTCTGCCCATTCCATTGCTTTGCTTTCATCCCAACCGTGATATAATAAACCTGTTTTAGGATCTAAAGCGTGCTTTTGA
>DATIRG010000182.1:0-4298 GCA_035470005.1 Lutibacter sp.
CAATTCAGACTTTTATCCACAGAAACACAAACGGATGAAATTTCTCCTTTGGTGTAGCCTTTGGTCATTAAGTTAAAATCGACACAGGTTCCGACTGCAGAAGTTTCCCAACTGCCATCAAAACAATCAATCTCCCTTTTATTCAATTGAATCTCGTGGTGATTTTTGTGTGACACTTTAATGTTTCCCTTCAAAACCATCAATTGACGGGAAACACCGGGAAGTATTGTGAAGTCGGAGTTCTCAATTTCCACGGTAGCAGAACTGATCCGAAAATTAAAATTGCCGGCTGCATAATTTGCTGTTGGCGGATGAATGTACAATTCGGTGGTGCTTCCGCCAGACCATTTATTGGTTTTAAAATCTTCGGATTTATAAATGTCAATGTTCATTTTTCAAAAAATTATCTCCAAAAAACGTCATTTAAATTGTCCGTATATTTTTTATCGCTGTGAAATTGCGCAATTTTTTCCAATTCCTCTGGTGTGGCAGCATTTTGAATTTCATTGAATAAAATTTGCTCCTCAAAGCGAATGTGGCTTTTCAACAACGTTTGGATTTGCTTTAAAGAAGTTTCAATTTGCGTGGTATCGGTAAAAAGCGCCAACAATATTTTGTGCTCTTCCAATGCCTGAATGATCAGGTTGTTTTCATTGCCAAGCACCGGAAATAGATACTTTTCTTCCAACTGAAAATGTTCCAGAATATGATTTTCATAAAACCAATCTGAATATGCCTTAATCCTTTCCGCAGCAATTCCTTTTGAAAAACCAACCTGAATTTTCCAGCAAAGCAACAAAGCCTGATGGTGGTCTTTTGAATATTCTTTCAATGCGGGATCCCTATTTATGGCCATAATTGTTAGTGGAATTTGTTTGTAATAATCAAATTTTTAACTCAAATCGGTTTTAATTACCGCGAATCATCGTCAGCACCATTTTAAATTTTTCGACTGCCTGTAAGGCGTGGCGTACATTGGCCGGCATAATAATGGTGTCTCCGGCTTCCAGAATATTTGATTTTCCGTCGATGATAATGTCAGCTTTCCCGTCGACCACAAAAACAACCGCATCAAACGGCGTGGTGTGTTCGCTCAATCCTTCACCTTTGTCAAATGCAAACAAGGTAATGTTGCCTGTTTCCTTTTTTAGTATTTGTTTGCTTACCACGGCATTTTCTGCGTAGGCAATGCTATCGTTGAAAGAGAATTTCAGCCCTTTGTCAAATTCGTTTTTTCCCATTTGTGTATTATTTTTTTTAAATTAATTCCTTAATAGCTGTTTTTCAATCCTATTTTGTCGGAGTTTTAATGCAATTTAAATTCGTTTTATATTTTTTTAAAACTTTTAAATTTAGCGATTAATAATCAAATTATCCGAATTTGTTTATATTTAGCAAAAATTTATGCTGATGAATTTTCAACCTTCAGCAACAAAAAATACAAAAAATGAGTAGAAAATATTACGCTGCACTTATTGCCATTTCACTTACTTTTATAAGCTATTCACAGGTAACATCTAAAGAAACGCCAAAATGGGATGTGGCAAATCCCGGTTCGACTTTTAACTATAAAACCCATAATTTCAGCACCGATGAAGGCACCTGGATGAATCTGGACGTGAGTCCGGACGGAAAAACCATCCTATTTGACCTGTTGGGCGACATTTACAGTCTGCCAATTTCCGGCGGAAAAGCAACCGCGCTGCGCACGGGAATTCCCTATGAATTGCAACCAAGATTCAGTGCTGACGGAAAACGTATTTCCTTTACCAGCGATGCCGGCGGAGGCGACAATATCTGGGTGATGAACGCCGACGGAAGCAATGCCAAACAGGTGACCAAAGAAGATTTCAAGTTGGTTAATAATGCAGCGTGGATGCCAAACGGGAACTATCTGGTGGCGCGAAAACACTTCACTTCTGAACGTTCTATAGGCGCGGGAGAAATTTGGCAATACCATATTTCCGGAGGAAGCGGCGTGCAATTGATCAAAAAAAGAAACGACCAAAAAGACATCAACGAACCTGTTATTTCACCCGACGGAAAGTATCTATATTACAGTGAAGACGCCACATCGGGCAGCGTATTTGAATACAACAAGGATGCAAACAAGCAAATTTATGTGATTAAGCGCTATGACTTTGCCACAGGGGAAATTGAAAATATCACTGGCGGACCAGGCGGTGCGGCAAGACCGCAACTGTCAAGGGACGGAAACCTGCTTGCTTTTGTAAAACGGGTGCGCACCAAAACCGTTTTATACATTCACGATTTGAAAACCGGAGAAGAATGGCCGGTTTATGATGATTTAAACAAAGACCAGCAAACATCGTGGGCAGTTTTTGGTGTGTATCCAAATTTCAGCTGGATGCCCAACCACGAAGAAATAGTTATTTGGTCTAAAGGAAAAATTCAAAAAGCAAATATAAAAACCAATGCCGTAACTGTGATTCCTTTTACTACGGATGTGGCGATTGACATTGCGGAAAGGGTTCATTTTGAAACGCCGATTGACGACAATGAATTTACGGTAAAAATGATACGTGACGCAGTGACTTCACCCGATGGAAAAACACTTGTTTTTAGGGCTTTGGGTTATTTATGGACAAAAAATCTTCCCAATGGTACGCCAAAAAGACTGACTTCAGGTACCGATTTTGAGGCAGAACCGGCATTTTCGCCAAACGGAAAAGAAATCGTTTTTGTGACATGGAACGATTTAACGCTTGGGGCAATCCAAAAAATTGCAGTTTCCGGAGGGAATTCAACAAAAATAACTTCAGAAAAAGGAATTTACAGAACCCCTGCTTTTTCACCCGACGGAAAAATGATTGTTTTCAGCAAAGAAGACGGAAACAATGACCAGGGAATTGCTTTTACCAAAAATCCGGGAATCTACACGATGAATTCATCTGGCGGAAATCAGAAATTCATCAGCAAAAACGGAGAATATCCAACATTCACTAAAGATGGAAATCGTATTTTTTACCAAACCGGCGGTGTTTTCTTCGGAAATCTGACCAAAGAGTTAAAAAGTATGGATTTAAACGGAAAAGACGAACGCACCCACATACAATCCAAATACGCAAACAGACTGGTTCCCAGTCCGGACAACAACTGGATTGTTTTTTCACATTTGCACAAAGTGTATTTAGCACCGCTCAACCTCAACGGACAAACTGCTGATTTGGACAATAAAACCACTGCGGTTCCGGTGTCACAATTGGCAAAAGATGCCGGTATTAATTTGCATTGGTCGGCCGACAATAAACAGGTGATGTGGACCTTAGGCGAGACTTATTTTAAAAATGACATTAAAGACCGTTTTACCTTTTTGCCGGATTCTCCAGAAAAAGTGGGAGATCTTTCGGATAAAGGAATTTTGATAGGTTTAAAAGCAAAAGTGGACAAACCAAAAGGCAGGATTGCTTTCACAAATGCCCGAATTATTACGATGGAAGGTGATGAAGTTATAGAAAACGGAAATATTGTCATCAACCAAAACCGCATTGAAGCCATCGGAAAAGCTTCAGAGGTAACTATTCCAAACAATGCCAAAGTCTATGACCTTGCAGGAAAAACCATTATGCCGGGAATCGTGGATTCACACGCCCATGTTGGCGGTTTCCGCTACGGAATGACCACCCAACAAAACTGGCAATTTTATGCAAATCTGGCTTTTGGTGTAACCACGTCACACGATCCTTCTGCCAACACCGAAACCATTTTTTCACTTGTGGAAATGATTAAAAGCGGAGCATTGACAGGACCTCGTCTTTACTCAACAGGTTACATACTTTATGGCGCCGAAGGAGATTTTAAGGCGGTGATTAACAATATAGACGATGCGCGCTCAAGCATTAAACGCACCAAGGCTTTTGGAGCACTTTCGGTAAAAAGTTACAATCAGCCACGCCGCGACCAGCGCCAGCAAGTGTTACAGGCTGCGCGGGAAGAAGGCATCAATGTGGTTCCTGAAGGCGGCTCCACTTTTTTTCATAACTTAACGATGGTCATTGATGGCCATACCGGCGTTGAGCACAACATTCCTGTAGCGCCTGTTTATAAAGATGTTCTTGAACTTTGGGGTGCCAGCGAAGTTGGTTATACGCCAACATTGATTGTAAATTATGGCGGACTCAATGCTGAAATTTACTGGTATCAAAAAACCAATGTCTGGGAAAATGAAAAATTGCTGCAATTTACACCAAGAAGCATTATTGATGCACGTTCCCGACACAGAATGATGATTCCGGACGAAGAATACGAAAACAGCCACATTCTCACCTCCAAAACTG
>DATIRG010000183.1:0-2119 GCA_035470005.1 Lutibacter sp.
TTCTTCATCTTTGGAATTATTGCGCATCGAATTTTTATAGGCATCCACGGCTTTGTCGTATTGCTTTTCTTTCATAAAGGAATTTCCCACATTGTGAAAAATTTCGGCTTTACTCATTTTGTTCGGCGCTATTTTATCAGCCAAATCATATTGAAAAATGGCTTCTTTATTTTTGTTTTGCTGATAAATGGTATTTCCCAAATTATAAGAAGCTTTTGCATAATTCGGATTTTTATCCAACGCCTTTTTATACGCAATTTCAGCCTCTTCGAATTTTAGCTGATTGTATAATTCGTTTCCTTCCCTTACATCTTTTCGTGCTTCGCGTTCCAGATCTTTTGGATCTTTTTGCTGAGAAAACATTAAAGATGTAATGCCTAAAAATATGATGAAAATGCTATTTCTCATTGAATAAATTTAATTTTTGAATCCATTTTGTTTTCTTTTCAAGCAATGTTACGTCAATAATTAACAACAATAATCCGATGCCGACAAACCACTGAAACTGATCTTCATAATCTGAAAATTGCTTGGTTTCAAATTCGCTTTTTTCGGCATTTTCCAAAACCTCTTGAATAATTTCAATAGTTTCCTGGGTTTTATTTCCGTTGATGTATTTCCCGTTTCCTGTGCTTGCAAGATCTCTTAAAATTTGCTCATTCAGTTGGGTGACAACCACTGTTCCTTCATTGTTCTTTTTATAAGCAACAACCCTTCCGTTTTCTCTTATTGGAATTGGGCCTCCTTTTGCGGTTCCAATGCCCACGGTATATATTTTTATTCCTTTTTCTGCGGCTTCTTTGGCCAATTCCAAGGTATTTTCTTCGTGATCTTCACCGTCTGAAACAATCACTAAAAATCGGTTGGTTTGTTCGTCATTGTCATAATAGGAAAGTGCGCGTTCAATGGCATCATTAATCGCAGTTCCCTGATTGGAAACCATCTCTGTATTTGCATTTTGCAGAAACATTTTTGCCGCGGCATAATCTGTCGTAATTGGCAGCAGCGGGTACGAACTTCCTGCATAGATAATAATTCCTATGCGGTCACTCCCCAAGTTTTCTATCACTTTCGTGATTATTTGCTTGGCTTTTTCCAATCGATTTGGCGCAATATCTTCGGCCACCATACTTTTTGAAACATCCAACGCAAAAACAATGTCAACGCCTTCGCGTTTCACTGTTTCCAATTTTGTACCCATTTTAGGGTTTACCAATGAAATAATTAAAAAGAATAAGGCAAAACAGAAAACAATTAACTTTAAAAACGATTTAAACGTTGATTTTTCCGGACTTAATTTTTTAATTAAATTATGGTCCGCAAATCGTTTTTGAATGCGTTTTTTCCACCAAAGCACCAACAGAAACAGCACAACTATTACAGGAATAATTGCCAAATAATAAAAATATGTCGGTTCTTCTATTTGATACATTTTTTTAATGTTGAATCGTTAAATGTTTATAGGTTGATTTGTTTAAAATTCTTCATTTTATCTACTAACTTCTATATAAAACTTCTAAAAACAGTGTTCTTTAATGCAAATTCGATTAACAGAAGCAAGCCGGCCAATAAAACCAGGAATCTGTATTTTTCCTCGTAATTGTAATATTTAAACTCTTACACTTCAGTTTTTTCAAGCTTGTTAATTTCGTTATAAATTGCTTTTAACTTTGAGTTGTCTGTTGCCCTAAAATAAATTCCTCCTGTTTGCTCAGCAATGTATCGCAATAGCGGTTCGTCGATTTCCACAAGACTATTTTTAAACAAAATTTCACCAGAGGTTGGGTCTTTTGCATAAGGAAAAGGCGCAGTTCCGTTTGTTCCAATTCCGATTGTGTACACTTTTATACCTTGTCCAACCGCCAGTTCC
This sequence comes from Lutibacter sp., assembly GCA_035470005.1. Classification (GTDB taxonomy): domain Bacteria; phylum Bacteroidota; class Bacteroidia; order Flavobacteriales; family Flavobacteriaceae; genus Lutibacter. The sequence continues at coordinate 1,871 of DATIRG010000183.1, forward strand.
GTCGCAGTTTTCGGATCAACAAATCCGGTATTGTTAACGCCATCCGTCAATAAAATGATCACTTTGCTTTTGGCTCTGCTTTCTTTTAACCGGTTTACTGCCGATCCCAATCCCATTCCAATGGCAGTTCCGCCATCCAATTCTCCCCATTTAAGTTCGGAAAGCGTGCCCATCACAATTCGTTTATCACTGGTAATTGGCGTTTGCGTAAAACTTTCGCCCGCGTAAACAACAATTCCTATTCTGTCA
>DATIRG010000184.1:0-3757 GCA_035470005.1 Lutibacter sp.
ATGCTCATTTTTTGATTTTGTGCAAAGATACTTTTTTATTGTTTATTTGTTTAACAGTTTATTTGTTGAATTGTTGATATGTTGATTCATTTAATTTCAGCATTTCCAAATTTTCAAATTTTCAAATCTAAGTCGATTTTCTCTTCTCTGTTTTCTATTTTCTTTTCAACTTAAAATATGTAAGTTTGTATTTCAACTCAGCAAACACAATATGAAACGAGCTTAACAAATTTTGATACTCAAAAGGAATGATAAATAGCGAACAACAGCTGTTACCGCTAAAAAATAAAATTTAAACAGATGAAAAAAAATATTGGCATTATTATGGGCGGATACTCTTCGGAAGTTGAAATCTCCCTAAAAAGCGGCGAAGTTGTTTATCAAAACATTTCAAAAGAAAAATACAATACCTACAAAATTCATATTCTTAAAGATAAATGGGTGCTTGTTGATGATATTGGAAATGAATTCCCCATAAACAAACACGATTTTTCGACAGAAATCAACGGTAAAAAAATTAAATTCGACTGTGTTTTTAACGCCATTCACGGTCATCCGGGCGAAGACGGAACCATTTTGGCCTACTTCGAATTGATTGGTCTTAAACACACTTCGGCGCCCTTTTACCAAATGGCTTTAACATTTAACAAACGCGATTGTTTAAGTGTTGTAAAGCAATACGGCGTAAAAACAGCAAAATCTTACTTTTTAAACGAAGGTGACATCATTAATGTAGATGAAATAATTGCCAGAGTTGGTTTGCCTTGTTTTGTAAAACCAAACAATGCCGGTTCAAGTTTCGGAATTTCTAAGGCAAAAACCGCTTCGGAAATGATGCCTTCCATTGAAAAAGCTTACAAAGAAGATTCTCAGATTTTAATTGAAGAATTTTTAGACGGACCTGAAATAACCATTGGCGTTTTTAACTACAAAGGAGAAATTAAAGTGCTGCCCATGACAGAAATCGTCTCCGAAAACGAATTTTTTGATTACGAGGCCAAATATTTGGGGAAATCACAAGAAATTACGCCCGCAAGAATTTCAGATGAAATTCATCAAAAATTAGAAAAATTAGCGTCGCACGTATACAAAATTTTAAATATGAGCGGTTTCTCTCGGTCAGAATATATTTTGGTGAATGATGAACCTTATTTTTTGGAAATGAATACCGTGCCCGGATTAACAACAGCAAGTTTAATTCCGCAACAGGCCGAAGCGGCTGGAATTAGTTTAGAAGAACTTTTTCATAACGCCATTGAAATGGCTTTAAGCAAGTAAAAATGAAACGAGCATTTCAAATTTCGACATATAAAGGAATGATTAATGGCGAACAGCATCTGTTACCGCTAAAAAATAAAATTTAAACAGATGAAAAAAGCAGTTTTCCCGGGATCATTTGATCCAATTACTTTAGGCCACGTTGATATTATCAATAGAGCATTGCCATTATTTAGCGAAATTATTATTGCAGTTGGCGTAAATACCGATAAAAATTACCTTTTTTCCCTTGAAGATCGTGTCAGTTTTATCAAAAAACATTATGCCAATGAGCCTAAAATAAAAGTGGAAACTTACTCTGGATTGACCATCGATTTCTGTAAAAAATTAAACATTCAATTTATTTTAAGAGGCCTTCGAAATCCGGCAGATTTTGAATTTGAAAAAGCGATTGCACAAACAAACAGAAAATTATCGACTGTTGAAACGGTGTTTTTGCTAACTTCAGCCGACACTTCCTTTATTAGTTCAAGCATCGTTCGTGATGTTTTAAAGAATGGCGGCGATATTTCCGGTTTTGTTCCGGGAAGTGTTCCAAAAAAATTATAAGGATGCACTTTAAAAAACACCTGATTTTAGCTTTATTTATCGTATTCTCGGGTACAATTTCGGCCCAAAAATCTGGGAAAGATTTCACAACTGTATTTGAAAAATCAAAAGGCACGGAAACTTCCACCTATCAGGAAACCATAGCATTTTACAAAGATTTAGCCGCGGCTTATCAGGAAATTTCCATATTTGAAATGGGAGAAACAGACAGCGGATTTCCTTTGCATCTGGTTGTTTTCAGCGCATCAAAAGAATTTGATTTTAATAAAATTCACGCCAGCAAAAAAAATACTATTTTAATCAATAATGCCATTCACCCGGGAGAATCGGATGGCGTTGATGCTTCTATGATGCTGTTAAGAGACATCGTTCAGAATAAAAATCAGATCAAAAAATTAGAAAACACCATCATTGCGGTCATCCCAATCTACAATATTGGCGGCGCTTTAAACAGAAACAGCCATTCGCGCGCAAACCAAAACGGACCGAAAGAATACGGATTTCGGGGAAATGCCCAGAATTTTGATTTAAATCGTGATTTTATTAAAGCTGACACAAAAAATGCCAAAGCTTTTGCTGAAATTTTTCACTTGGTGAAACCCGCCGTTTTCATCGACAATCACGTAAGCAATGGTGCCGATTATCAATATGCAATTACACATTTATTTACGCAACACAATAACTTGGGAAATGACTTAGGCGCATTTATTGAAAATGAAATGAGGCCCGATATTGAAACTTCGCTGCTAAAAAAAGACATTATCATTACGCCTTATGTGAATGTTTGGGGAACAACACCGGAAGCCGGTTTCAGCCAGTTTTTCGACAGTCCGAGATATTCAACAGGATACACTACGCTGTTCAATACTTTGGGAATGATGGTAGAAACCCATATGCTGAAACCTTACAAACAACGAGTTGAACAAACCTACAGTCTGTTGGAATCGGTAATCGATTTTACCATTGTAAAAGGCACTGAAATTAAAGAACTTCGACAAAATGCAGTCGCGAAGATTTTGGCAAAAAAAACCTATCCAATTTCTTTTGAACTTGATAAAAACAATTATTCATTACTGCAATTTAAAGGCTATGAAGGAACTTATATCGACAGTAAAGTCACCAATGGCAAACGTTTATTTTATGACCGGACCAAACCCTACACAAAACCTGTAAAATATTTCAACAATTATATCGCTTCAAAAGAAGTTCAACTTCCTAAAGCCTATATTTTAAAACAAGGCTGGTGGAAAGTTTTGGAGCGCTTAAAAGACAATCATATTGAGTACACCGTTTTTAAAAAAGATACCGCCATAACCGTTGAAGAACAACTTATTAAAGATTACAAAACGAGTACAAGGCCTTTCGAAGGACATTTTATCCATTCAAAAACGGAAGTCGCTTCAATAACAAAAAAAGTAGCGTTTCAAAAAGGAGATGTTTATATTCCCACACAACAAAACGGCGTTCGTTATATTGTGGAAACCTTAGAGGCCGAAGCAACGGATTCTTTCTTTAACTGGAATTTTTTCGACACCGTTTTAGAGCAAAAGGAACACTTTTCATCTTATGTTTTCGAAGATATTGCGGAAAAGTTACTGTTCGAAAATCCAACTTTGAAAGAGTTGCTGAATCAGAAAATGAACACCGACAAAGATTTTGCCGAAAGTCCGGAAGCGCAGCTGGATTTTATCTACAAAAATTCTTCTTACTATGAATCGGCACACTTAAAACTGCCCGTTTATAAAGTATTTTAAACGCTCTTTTTGTTGATTAACAATTCCCAATAACCAACATCAATCCATTTTTGAAACTTATAGCCCACTTCTTTAAATTGGGCTATTTTTTCAAACCCAAATTTTTCGTGTAGAGCGACACTTGCTTCATTGGGCAAGGAAATACCGCCAATCACGGCGTGAAAACCCAAATCTGT
>DATIRG010000185.1:0-4496 GCA_035470005.1 Lutibacter sp.
AACAACGTTTTGAAATTATTGGAAACGACCCACACTTAAACCGCGCCATTGAAAAAGCAATTCGGGTTGCACCGACTGATATTTCGGTGTTGGTTACCGGAGAAAGCGGCGTTGGTAAAGAAAGTATTCCAAAAATAATCCATCATTTATCGCACAGAAAACACGCCAAATACATAGCTGTTAACTGTGGCGCAATTCCGGAAGGAACGATTGACAGTGAATTATTTGGTCATGAAAAAGGCTCGTTTACCGGAGCCATCGCTTCGCGCAGCGGTTATTTTGAAGTTGCCGACGGCGGTACTATTTTTTTGGATGAAGTTGGTGAATTACCTTTAACCACACAGGTTAGGTTATTGCGTGTTTTAGAAAATGGTGAGTTTATAAAAGTGGGTTCGTCACAAACACAAAAAACCAATGTGCGCATTGTTGCCGCCACCAATATAAATATGCAGGATGCCATCAATAAAGGAAAATTTCGGGAAGATTTATATTACAGGTTAAGCACAATTGAAATAAATTTACCGCCTTTGCGGGAACGTGTCGGCGACATTCATTTGTTGTTTAGAAAATTTGCAGCGGATTTTGCCCAAAAATATAAAATGCCGTCTGTTAAACTTTCCGACAATGCGGTAAAAGCGTTGGAAAATTATGGTTTCCCGGGAAATATTCGCCAATTGCGCAATATTGCCGAAGAAATTTCTGTTGTTGAAGAAAACAGGTCGATTTCCTCAGAAAGGTTGTTACAATATTTACCTGCAAAAGGCACCAATTTGCCTTCGGTTATCGAAAGTAAAAAATCCAGCAGTGAGTTTTCATCAGAAAGAGAAATTATGTACAAGATTTTGTTCGATATGCGAAACGACATCAACGATTTAAAAAAATTAACACTCGATTTGATGCAAAGCGGCAGTGTTGAAAAAGTTAAAGAGGAGAATAAAAAGTTAATTCAGAAAATTTACAAAGAAGATGTTACAGATGCTGAAACCGAAAATCAGGTTGAAGTGGTAAGAATTAGTGAAAAATATAAAGAATCTGATGATTATGACTTTGAAGAAACGATTGATGCCGATGAAAGCTTGTCTATTCAGGATAAAGAAATAGAATTGATTAAAAAATCTTTAGATCGTAACAAGGGAAAACGAAAACTGGCGGCAAAAGAATTGGGAATTTCGGAACGAACTTTATATCGAAAAATAAAACATTACGATCTATAATTAAAATATTAACTTTGAAATTAATTTTCGGAGTCTTAAACAACATCAAAACAGTAGAATGAAAAAAATTAGTTACCTTATAGTATTGATGCTTATTTTCACCACGCAAAGTTGCGGAATTTATTCTTTTACTGGGACAAATATACAACCAGACGTAAAAACGATTCAAATTGACTATTTTCCCAACAATGCAATTTTGGTTGAACCAACTTTAAGTCAGGAATTTACTGTTCGTTTACAGGATTTATTTTTACAGCAAACCAATTTAAGTTTGGTAAAATCGGGCGGAGATTTGCTGTTTGAAGGTGAAATTACAGGATACAAAATTAATCCGATGACAGCAACAGCTGAGCAAACAGCTGCACAAAACAGACTTACGATAACAGTAAATGTTCGTTTTTACAACAACAAACTTGATGAAGACAATTTTGAACGTTCCTTTTCACACTATTATGATTATGATGGAAATGCGCAATTAACCGGCAGTATTTTAGACGATGCGTTTAATGAAATTCTTGAGCGTATCACACAAGATATTTTTAATGCTTCGGTGGCAAAATGGTAAATTATGAACAGCGCTGAATTCACCTATTTATTGCAACATCCAGAAAATATAGATGCCCTAAAAACGCAAGCTTTGGATGAAGTTATTTCAGAATTTCCTTATTTTCAGTCAGCGAGGGCAATTCAGCTAAAAGGGCTCAATAAAACCAACAGCTTTAAATACAACCAAACGTTAAAAAAAACAGCGGCCTATACCATCGACAGAAAAGTGCTTTTTGATTTTATTACGTCACCTATATTTATAATAAAATCAGAAACAGCATCGAATACTTTAGAAGAAATTGAGGTAATTGACCCTGAAGATGTTAAAGCGCTTCATAAAAAAATTACTGATTCCTTTTCCAATAAAAATATAGAAACTGAAGCTACTGCCGTTCAAAATGAAGAAGTTGAAAAAGAAACTGATGTACTAGAAATAGGCAAACCGATTCAATTTGTTAGTTCCGAGCCGCATTCCTTTAACGAATGGATGCAATTAATCGCCCAAAAACCAATTGAAAGAGAAGAAATTCCCTCGCGAAAAATTGAAAAAATTGAGGATAAATTTAACTTAATAGACAGGTTTATTGAGTTAAACCCCAAAATAAAACCGGTTGACAAAAACGCCATAAATTTGGACGTTACTATTGATAGTTCAGCAGAAAATGAAAGTTTGATGACCGAGACGCTGGCCAAGGTTTATCTTGAACAAAAAAAATATGAAAATGCCATCAAAGCTTATCGCATTTTAATTTTGAAATATCCAGAAAAAAGTGGTTTCTTTGCAGACCGAATTAAAGCAATAAAAAATTTACAAAAAAATAAGTCATGACGTATACATTATTTTTAGTTCTGATTATGATCGTAGCATTTTTGCTCATATTAATCATTATGGTTCAAAATCCAAAAGGCGGAGGATTGTCATCTTCTTTTGGTGGTGGCGGAACACAAGCTTTGGGAGGCGTTCAAAACACAACCAACTTTTTAGATAAAAGTACTTGGACACTTTCAATCGTTTTGCTTGCCTTAATTTTATTGTCAAATTTTGCTGCACCTAAAGCAAATGTTGTTGACACAAGCTCAGAAATTGAAAACACTATTCAAAACCGTGAAGTTCAGGATGCGCCAGTTCAAACTGCACCTGTAACATCAGCACCTGTACAAGATACCGTAAAATAGTTTTTACAAAAATATTATTATTAAAAATGCCAATGTAAATGACACGTTGGCATTTTTATTTTCATAAATATCCCCTAAAAAAAACATTTGTCAGTTTTATTGAATTGGCACAATTTTGGAACCTCTACCCGAAGAATTAATAATTTTTAAAATCTATTAAAAATGAGTAAAATTAATATCAAACCATTAGCAGACAGGGTTTTAGTAAAACCGCTTCCGGCTGAAAAAACAACTGCATCAGGACTTATAATACCAGATTCAGCAAAAGAAAAACAACAAAAAGGAACTGTGATAGCAATTGGCAACGGATTAAAAGATGAGCCAATGACCGTGAAAGTTGGGGATACCGTATTATTTGGCAAATACGCAGGCACCGAACTTGTGGTAGATAGTACAGAATATTTGATTATGAGAGAAAGTGATATCTTGGCAATTGTTTAAAAAATAGTTAAAAGGTTATAATTATAACTTAAAAATATAAAAAATGGCAAAAAAAATAATTTTTGATATAGAAGCGCGCGACGGATTAAAACGTGGTGTTGATGCATTGGCAAATGCGGTAAAAGTGACTTTAGGTCCAAAAGGAAGAAATGTAGTTATAGGGAAATCATTTGGCGGACCGGTTATTACTAAAGATGGTGTGACTGTGGCAAAAGAAATTGAGTTGGAAGATCCATTAGAAAATATGGGCGCTCAAATGGTGAAAGAAGTTGCTTCAAGAACCAGCGATTTAGCCGGTGACGGAACAACAACAGCAACTGTTTTGGCACAAGCTATTGTAAAAGAAGGGTTGAAAAATGTGGCTGCAGGCGCAAATCCGTTAGATTTAAAACGCGGAATTGACAAAGCTGTAAAAGCCATTGTTGAAGATTTGAAAAAACAATCGCAAGAAGTTGGCAACAATTCTGATAAAATTAAACAAGTTGCTTCAATTTCCGCAAATAATGATGATACCATTGGCGAATTAATCGCCCAAGCATTCAAAAAAGTGGGTAAAGAAGGCGTTATCACTGTGGAAGAAGCAAAAGGAACTTCAACTTATGTTGATATTGTTGAAGGAATGCAATTTGACAGAGGCTATCTTTCTCCATATTTTGTTACAAATGCAGAAAAAATGTTGGCCGATTTAGAGAATCCTTACATTCTTTTATTTGAAAAGAAAATAACAAACCTAAAAGATTTATTGCCAATATTAGAGCCGGTTGCCCAAAGCGGAAAACCGTTATTAATTATTGCTGAAGATGTGGAAGGTGAAGCATTGGCAACTTTGGTGATGAACAAATTACGTGGTGCCTTAAAAATTGCTGCTGTAAAAGCGCCAGGTTTTGGTGACAGAAGAAAAGCAATGCTGGAAGATATCGCTATTTTAACTGGCGGTACCGTAATTTCTGAAGAAAGAGGATTGACATTGGATAATGCCACAATTGATATGTTGGGTACAGCAGAAAGAATCACCATTGACAAAGACAATACGACTATTGTTAATGGTGAAGGCAAGGCAACTGACATTAAAGATAGAGTGGCACAAATTAAAGCACAAATGGAAACCACAACTTCCGA
>DATIRG010000186.1:0-1701 GCA_035470005.1 Lutibacter sp.
AACATAAAAGATTGATTTCCTATTTTTCCCAGTCCGCCAACCATTGCTTTGTCATCTTTAAATGTACGGTCGCCGTGCAATTCCATAAAAGTTTCTCCGGCAAGCGCAGTAATATGGTCTAAGGTATAAGGCCTGCTGGGATGGCGGGAAAGTTGCACCCTTTGCCAGGCTGTTAGGTTTTTATAGATATCTGTTTTGGTCTTTAGTAATTTTTTTTCAATGTTTTTACAACTTTCGGTCATATCAACATCGCTTTCTTCACCAATTAAAACACATTTGTTATATTGTTCCTCTAATTCTTTAATTGGCAATTCAAAATCTAAATATTCCATATTTTCAAAGTTTGGTTGAACTACAAATATAACAACTAATCAATTTTAGAAAGTTAAATTATAGTCTTTTTTTTATTTTTTAAAATTCCGTTGACCACAACAATCAATAAAATTATTGTTGCCCCGACATAAAATTGTGTGCTCATTTTTTCTTTTTCGCCAAATATAAGCACTGCTAAAATGATACCGTAAACGGGCTCTAAATTCAACGTGAGTATAACGGTATAAGGTGTTAAATGCTTCATGATTTTTACTGATACAATAAATGCGTAAGCTGTGCAAATACTGCTCAATATAAACAAATAAAGAAAGTCCGATGATTTTAAAGCAAATTGCTCAAAGGTGAAGCCTGTTGTGAACAAAACATAAATGGTAATAAAACCAACACCGAATAACAATTGATAAAAGGAAATTACTTCAGCTTCATATTTTCTTACAAACAATCCGTTAAGCACTGAAAAAAGCACGGATAAAAAAGAGGCGATTAATGCATAAATGATTCCTAACGTATAACCGCCTTCAAAATTTAAGATGATGTATAAACCGGCTATGACTATAAGTCCGAACAGCAATTCAAGAAAATTAATGCGTCTTCTAAAAAATAAAGGTTCAATAAATGATGCAAATAGGGCGCCGGTACTCAGGGCAATTAAGGCAACAGACACATTGGCGACTTTAATTGCCGAGAAAAAAAAGATCCAATGCACAGCAATAATAACGCCGCCAATAAAAAATTTCAGGAGTGCTTTCGGTCCTACACATAGCGACTTTTTTTTAATAATAAAGTAGATGAAAACAAGGATTACTGCGAAAAGCATTCGATACCAAACCAATGGTATGGCGTTTATACTTATCAAGGCGCCTAAAATTGCGGTAAACCCCCAAATAAATACCAAGAAGTGGAGATGCAGGTAGTTTTTTAGCTCAGTTTTTGGCATTCTTCAGATATAAATATACAGCCAAGGCTCCAAATACAATATTTGGTAACCAAACCACAAAGAATGAATTTTTTTCGGCGCCGGCACCTAATACTTCAGCAATTTTCAGTAAAAACACGTAGACGAACATAAGTGATATGCCGATAGCCAAATTTATACCCATCCCGCCTCTGCGTTTTTTTGAGGCCAATGAAACTGCCAAAAAGGTTAAGATGTAAGATGAAACAGGCAAGCTGGTTCTTTTATGGAGTTCAACCAAATACACATTTAAATTGCTGACGCCCCTGTCTCTTGAAGTATTGATAAATTCATTCAATTTGATTGAATTCATTTCTTTTGCCATATAATCGACATAAATTAAATCCTCATCTGTAAAACTAAAAGTGGTATCCAATTTTGAACCTGATTCAATAATGTCTCTGTCCTTTAAA